>CAYNUR010000271.1:0-1868 GCA_964400435.1 uncultured Candidatus Peribacteria bacterium | reverse complement strand
ACAAAGAAAACCGAAAAATCCTTAAAAGATGAGATAAACACAGATCATTTTAGAATTTCTATCTTCGGTTCAGCTAGAACAAAAAAAAATGACGAACTTTATAAACAAGTTTTCAACTTCGCAAAAGAGATTGCTGGATATGAAATAGATATAGTGACTGGTGGAGGACCAGGATTAATGGAAGCTGCAAATGCTGGTCATGCTGAAGGAGACAAAGACAACAAATCAGACTCAATTGGCTTCACAATTCAATTACCATTTGAAGCAAAAGGGAATGATTATCTAGAAGTAAAAAAACATTTCCAAAAGTTTTCAAATAGATTAGATCATTTTATGGCTCTTTCTGATGCGGTTGTTGTCATGCCAGGAGGAATTGGAACTTGTTTAGAATTTTTCTACACTTGGCAATTAACACAAGTTAAACACATCTGCCAAATCCCAATCATCATGGTTGGAGAAATGTGGACTGAGCTAATCAATTGGACAAAAAAATATCCAGTAGCAAAAGAATTAATTAGTAAATCAGATCTAGACAACGTTCATGTAGCAAAAAATAATGAAGAAGCTCTCAAAATGGTATTAAAAGCTTATGATAAATTCAAAGAAGTTGGAAAAGAAAACTTCTGCAAAAACATCAATAAGTACAAATTAGACTAAAAAAATTATAAAATAATAAAAACCACCCAAAAAGTTGAGGTGGTTTTTATTATGAAACCTAGTTCAACAAAAAAATTTCATCGCCCAATAGACAAGTCAACAATCGCTGGCAATCCTTGAATTCCATATTCTTCGGCCATCACTTCATTTTCATCCATAACAATCAAAAGAGTATCAACCTCTCTATCCAATAAATAATCATTAAACACTTCAAAACTATTAATCCTATAAAAACTTTGCCTGTTATCAATCGCTAAATAGTAATTCCACCACAAAGATTCAAGGTTTGTATTTAAAAATACACCTCCACCAGCAGCAGAAACAATCAAAACATTTCCCTGCATCAAATCCTTATTTTTAATTAAAAATTCAACGCGCTCTGTAAACATATCCACAGAATCATATCTACCATCATGAAAATCATTATGTAAAACAATTTTAGACTGTCGATAAAAACATAGAGAAACAATAAAGAAAGAAATAACAAAAGTTGAAACAGTATTAATTATATGATTTCGTTTTAAATTAATTTGCTGAAATTCCGGATGATTATAATTAGCAAAAAGAAAAGGAATTAAAAAAAATGTTGTCGTCACATACCTCAAAATACTTCCAGAATTAAGAGGAATATTCCTAAACCAATAATGAGAAAGGTTGATTAAAGGAAAAAGAACGATAAGAAACAAAACTAAAATATTGTAAAAAGTTCTATTTTCCTTTTTTGAAATAAAAAGATAAATCAACAGTAGAATCAAATAAAAAATCAAAGCTAGATTTGAATAAACAAAAATAGTAAATCCCTTAAATACTCGAAGTTTGATAAATAAGATAAACTAGTTTTACCTAATCTAGAAAATTCAGAAAACAAAACTTCTTCGCCTGAAAAAGACATAAATCGAAAGTAATAAAGGGAAAAAAGATAACCAAATTAGAAAATAAGAGATAAAAAAGTGTCAAAAAAGGAACAAATCCTTCCTTAATCTCGCCAAAAAACTGATACAAAAAATAGACAGGCAAAGATGAAAAAAAAATAATCAACTCTAACAAAATTACTATTCTCTCTAAAAAAATCAGTTAAATAAATAAACTTTGGGTCAACCAACCAAAAAGTAAAATGATCCCAAGGAAAATATAGGCTCTTAGCCAAAATTAAAAATCCGAAGCCAAAAAAAGCTAAAACATAAAAAACATAAATAATAACATTATTAAAC
>CAYNUR010000270.1:0-1868 GCA_964400435.1 uncultured Candidatus Peribacteria bacterium | reverse complement strand
GATTATATTTATTATAGAATAACATCCTGTAAATAATCTATTTAAATGAAAAAAATCACCAAGATAATAATAGTCACAATTTCTTCATTACTTATCCTTCTAATAATAAGTTTCGCTTTATTCAAAGTAAGTAAATCCAGAAGTTTCCAATTCTTTGGTGAGCTAATCAACAAGGTCGAAACAGAAGAAAAAGTTGTTGCTTTAACTTTTGATGATGGACCAAATGAATATACAGATTCAATCTTAGAATTACTTGAAAAAGAAGATGTAAAAGCAACATTCTTTGTAGTTGGTAAAGATCTTGAAGAAAACCAAGAAGAAGGAAATAAAATAATCAAAAACGGTCACCAACTAGCAAACCATTCATACACTCATCCCAGATTTCTAATGAAATCGTACTCTTTCACTAAAAAGGAAATTGATAAAACAAATGAAATCATCAGAAAAATCGGATATTCAGAGGAAATAGTTTTCAGACCTCCATATGGAAAAAAACTTTTCATCCTCCCATACTATTTATCCAAAAATAACATTAAAACAATAACTTGGGACATCGAACCCGATACTTACTTCTCAGGAAACACAGAAAAAATAGTTGAATACACAGTAAAGAACACAAAACCTGGATCAATAATTTTATTACACCCATTCTGCAAAAAAAGTTGCCAATCAAACAGAGAATCGATCACTCCAATTATTGAAGAATTAAAAAATAAAGGATATAAATTTGTAACAGTGAACCAATTAATTAATCAATACTCCAATTAAATTAATAGTCAATAAATCTCAAGGACTAGATCTAATCACTTTCAAAAGTGAAAAATACGAAGTTGAAATCGCCAAAGTAATGAAAGGAGTCTACAGCGCACACCCCTGGCATTCGATGAACGACTTCAACTTAGATTATTCGGCAAATCTCTATAAACAAAACTCAGATCTATTTGTAGAAGTTAAACAGCAAGAAATTCGCGACAAAGATCAAACAACAAATGAATCAACACAAGTTTTCATCAGCAAAAACAAAGGAAAAAACTGGCAAAAACATGAAGATAAATTCATAAAAGATGAAGCAGAAATTTTATATTCAATCTAACTATTAATGACCAAAGAAGAACTAAACAAACTAATTGAAGAATTCAAAAAAGGGAAAAAATACTCTACAACTGACCGCGAAGTTTCCTACTCTGGAGACATAATGGAAACTGTAATCAGGTACGATAAAATATCAAACTCCCTAGTTTACGAGATCTACAATCTCCACGGTAATGGAGAAGATCTCTTAAAATCAAATCCAATAGAAATCCAAGAAATCCCAAAACTTCTCGGTGATGATTTTGAAAAAATCCTTAAAAAACTAAACTAATCAATCATTCCAGCATTTTTCAACCTCCCGATAAACCAAGCAAAATAAAAAAATATTGCTATCAAAATAATTTTCTTCGCTTTCTTTTCTACTTTTCTCTTGGATATTAATTCATAAAGTGCAACAGAACCCCACGCCATGAGAAAGGGAACAAAAATAGCAGCTAAAAGATATCCCAAACGAAATTTTTCATCATATGTCATAATCAATAGTTAACAATATTTAAGGAAAATGTCTTTTTATTTTCCAACGTTTTTGAATCTCTTCCGGAACATTTGAATTCAAATTCTGAACATCAGAAAAAGCTGACTGCATACCATTCGGACTAAATGTTATTTCGATCTTATCAGCAATCTTTTTTGAACCAACTAAAAACGTTATTTCTTTATTAATAGATCTTATTTTCGAAGAAATAGCCTTAACAATTTCATCTCGAGATTCCGGAAATCTTTGAAAAAAATCTTCTTCAAAATCTTTAAACCAATTCCAAAAACTTAAGATATCC
>CAYNUR010000269.1:0-1877 GCA_964400435.1 uncultured Candidatus Peribacteria bacterium | reverse complement strand
CTTCAATACTTGGTCCCAAATCAGGGTTACTCCTGTCATCTAAATTCGAGACCTCACCATCACAAGCAGAAATGAAAATTAATGTAAAAATTAAGAAAGAAACAAATTTCTTCATATTGAATTTTTGTTATTGAGAACCAATCTTAGTCCTTATTAATAAATTTGTAAAATTTAACTACTGCCCTAATGCATTACCCAATGCAGCTTCCATTTCCGTAATGGGAGAAGTTTTGTTTGTCCAAATTTCAAATTGAGCAATTGCTTGATAGAGTAGCATTTTCTCCCCTGTAACAATCTTTTTTCCAAGTTCTTTTGCTCGTTTTAGAAGCGGAGTCATTAGAGGTTTATAAACGATGTCCATTACGGTACCAAATTTATTAAGAAAATCCATTGGTAGAAATTCTTCGATTTCTTCTTTTGATATATTTCTATTTAAAGTCCAAATCGAAGTACTTTGGATTAAAACTTCAGCGTCATTTGCCTTCTTCATTTCATCTAAGTCTCCATATTTTATTTCCACACCAAATTTCTCAGAAAACTCCTCACTTAAGCTTTTAGCTTTATCAATACTACGATTATAAATTTCAACTTTCGCCCCTTCAGTAAGCAAACCATATATAATTCCCCTTGAAGCACCACCGGCACCAATATTCACAATTCTCTTTCCATTCAAATTGCCAGTCACTTTTTTTAGAGCTTCATTTGAGCCCAAAAAATCAGTGTTTGTACCTATCAATTTATTTTCTTTCCTAACTATTGTATTAACAGCCCCAATCAATTTAGCATGTTCATCAACTTCATCTAAATATTCAATGACTTTTTCTTTGTATGGCAATGACACAGAAAGTCCACGAATTTTGCTGTCTTCTTCTTTTAGTTTAATCATAAAATCTGCAAACTCAGATTCTTTAATTTCAAAAATTTTATATTCCGAATCTAAACCTAATTTTTGAAATCCAGCATTATGAATCACTGGAGATAAAGAATGTTTCGCTGGAAAAGCTAATATTCCATATTTTTTCATAAAATCTTATTAGAAAACAAAAAGCCCACCTTAGTTTCAATCAAACCGATTAGTTCTCAGACTAGGTGGGCCAATTATAACTATTCAAAAACTACTTCTTACCCCAATTTTGTGCAGCTTCCATTGCTCTCAAAGCCTCTATTGGCAGCATCCAAATTGTTGTATTAGATTGATCAGATGATAAGTCATTAATTGATTGCAAAGTTCTTAAATGTAATGCACCAGGTGAAGACGCAAGTTTCTTAGCAGCTTCAGCTAAATTATTTGAAGCAATAACTTCACCTTCAGCTTTAATGATAACAGCTCTTCTTTCCCTTTCAGCTTCAGCTTCTTTAGCCATTGTTCTTTTCAAGTCTGGAGGCATCACAACATCTTTTAGTTCAACAGTATCAACTTGGATTCCCCAAGGATCAGTTGCTTTATCAACGATAAGTTTAATTTTTGCAGCAATTTCATCTCTATTTTTAAGTAATGTATCCAACGTCACTTCACCAACTGCATTTCTCATCGTTGTTTGGGCCAATTGACTAACAGCATAGAAGAAATTCTCAACTTCTAAGATTGATTTTGATGCATCTTTTACTTTGTAATAGATAACAGCATTAATTCTGATAGAAATATTATCTTGAGTAATGGCTTCTTGATCAGGAACATCTACTGCCTTCACACGAAGGTCAACTCTATAAAACTTCTGGAAAATTGGGACAACAATTCTCCATCCAGGCTCCATCATTTTAGTGTATTTCCCAAGAGTAAACTTTACACCTCTTTGGTATTGTTTGATTTCTTTGATACTGATAATCAAAACGATCAGTACAAAAACTATCAGAGGCAGAATCAATCCTTCCATAAT
>CAYNUR010000268.1:0-1887 GCA_964400435.1 uncultured Candidatus Peribacteria bacterium | reverse complement strand
ATCTTGGAATTGAAACTAAAGTTACTGAAACTAATTTCCAATTAACAGAATTAGCTGAAGAAATAAAATCTAGTAAAGAAATCACAAAAATCTTTGAGAAAAACGAAAGTGAGGAAATTATCAAGAAATTAAAGAAAAGTATAGCAGGCAAAAAATTCCTAAAAAAGTTCAAATCTTTCCTAAATTCATATGGATATCGTGAAGCTGGAGGAACTATTCATATTTCACAAGCAAATTGGCAAGACAAGCCCGAAACAGTGATTTCAATTCTCAAGGGAATGGTGAACTTAAAGAATGAGAAAAAAAGCAAACAAAGTTGGCAAAGAATAAGAACAAACCTCTTAAAAAATTCCATTTTACGTTTTCCACCACTAAGATGGATCTTTAATAAATCATTGATGCAAGCTAGAAATCTACATGTTCTCAGAGAAGATACAAGATTTTATGTGATGATGATTTTTCCAATTTTTAGAAATTCCATCAAAGAGTTAGCCAAAACATTAAATAAGAAAAAACTTCTCTCGAATCACGAAGAAATATACTTTTTGAAATACTCAGAGCTAAAAACAATATCTATATCAAAAAAAACACAAAAAGAAATAAAAAAATGGAAAAAACTCATAAAAGAAAGTTTAGATTTTTACAATGAAATAGAGGACAAACCATTAATTGATCCTAGACTGTATCAAAAACAGAAACAAGATTCTAACGCCTTTCTAACAGGTGTGCCAGGAAGCCCAGGTATTGCTGAAGGAAAAGCTAGAATTATCAAAAGCACTTCAGATTTTTCTAAGCTAGAAAACGGTGAAATCCTTGTTGCTCCATATACAAATCCTGCCTGGACTCCTTTATTTGAGAGAGCCAGCGGAGTTATTGCTGACACCGGAAATATTGCTTCTCATGCTGCAATCGTTGCTCGTGAATACAAAATACCTGCAATTATGGCAACAGCAAAAGGAACAACAAAAATTAAGGATGGAGACTATCTTAAAATGAACGGGACAACTGGAGAAGTATTTAAAAAAGAGTCCTCCAGCTAAGAAGGACTCTTTTCACTTAAAAGTAGTACTCTTCGTCGTCTTCATCTTCCTGATCGACGAATTCACAATAACATTCACACAAAACCTCATCACACTCTTCACATTGTTTGCAGTCAGCACCGCAAATACATACTTGTTGCATAATTCAGGTTTTTTAAAATATAAAGAATTAACAAACAACTAATATAATCTGAATTATCTTCATTTTCACTCCGGAGTCAATAGTAAAATATTATTTATTTCAAAGGCAATTCTAGAATAATAAAAAACGAAACAAATATTAAAAAATAGCCTGACTAAAATAGTCTTTGAAATGTAACAATATCAAAGAAAATATTAAAACATACCAAGAAGCAATCATCGGAAAACGGTATGACCAAAGGAAATTTCCAACTTTCTCAGCATTTTTTCCAGAAAGTAAATATTTTTCTTTAAATCCATGTACTAAAGAATAATAAAAAAGTGGCCAAGTAAATGCCCAAACTACCATGCAATTTGGACAAAGATAACCAATTCGATAAATACTTTGGAAAATCAACCAATGAACAAAAGAGATTGCAAACAAAATTCCTAAATAATAACCAATCCAATACCACTTTTTATACTTTGCCCCAGCAATTAATCCCATCCCAATTGTAATTACAATCGCAAAACCAATTATTCCTAATAAGGGATTTGGAAAACCAAAAACAGCAGCTTGAGGAGTAGACATTACTGATCCACAACTAATTAACGGGCTAAAATCACAACTCGGAACGTACTCTGAATCAGCCAACACTTTTATCTTCTCAAGGGTTAACAAGAATGCTGATATAAAACAAACAACTGCAAAAGCAGTAATCTGATA
>CAYNUR010000267.1:0-1897 GCA_964400435.1 uncultured Candidatus Peribacteria bacterium | reverse complement strand
TCAATATAAACGGCCAGGGCAATTTTTGGGTTTTCTGCAGGGGCAAAGGCCACAAAAATAGAGTGGTCGGTAAGTTGCATACGCTCGCCTTTAATGCGTACAAAGTTTTCTACGGTTCCTGTTTTTCCGGCTACTGTAACCCCCGGCACTTGTAGCCACCGTGCCGTGCCGTATTTGTATACGTTGACCATGCCTTTGATTACGGGGGTAAAATGTTTGCGATCTATAGTAGTGTAGCGTGGCTCGGTAAATTTAGAAGGAATAGCCCCTGTCTTGCCAATATTTTTTATAAGGTGTGGGGTGTAAAAGTAGCCTCGGTTGGCGATGGTTGCCGTCATATTAGCTAGTTGTAAGGGGGTGGTAGCGACTTCGCCTTGGCCTATGGCGTTGGAGATGACGTAGGAGGAAGACCAGTTGTTGTCTCCATACACTCTGTCGTAATAGGCCTTATCAGGAATGCGGCCTGGCCTTCCGGTATGAATATCGGTCCCTAAATAGTCCCCTAACCCAAAGCTCTTTATATGGTTTTTCCACACGTCCATGCCCTGGTCGGTAGTGGGGTATTTGTCGTAGATTTTTTTGAACACTCCGGCAAAGTAGGCATTACAGGAGTTGTAAATGCCCGAGTTTAAGTTGCGAATGCCCCCTCCACACTGGCAGCCTCTTTTAATGTGACCTACATAGAAACCATTGTAGCATCGAAATTCGGTACTGGTATCTATGACCTTTTCTTGTAGGGCGGTTAGGACATTGAGTACTTTAAAGGGTGACCCAGGCGATGGCTCGGCCAATATGGAGCGGTCCCAAGTAGGTTGTGCCAGGGTGTCGTAGTGGAGTTTGTTGTAGTTTTTAGAGCGTTGCCTGCCTACCAATAGGGCCGGATCGTAGGTGGGGCCAGAGATCATGGCTAAGATTTCACCGGATTGGGGCTCCAGTGCTACAATACCCCCGCGCTTACCATGCATGAGTTGCTCTCCATATTCCTGAAGGCTTTTGTCTATGGTGATTTGGATTTCTTTTCCCGGTTTGGGCAAGGTGTCTAAAGCACCATCTTTATAGGGGCCTATGTGGCGGTTAAAGCGGTCTTTTTGAATAAATTTTACACCTTTTCTGCCCCGAAGCACGGATTCGTATTGTTTTTCGATCCCGGTGCGACCTTTTAGTTCGCCTGCTATGTAGTACGGGTTGTTTTTTACCTCCCATTCGTTGACTTCACTAATGTAGCCCAGTACATTGGCAGCACTATGGGTGGTATAGTACCGGAGTGATCTTTTTTGGATGTAAAAGCCTCTGTAGTGCCGCATTTTTTCTTGAAGCCCGGCATAGTCTTCTTTGGAAAGTTGGGGTACCAAAACAGAGGGCAAACGTGTGGAATAGTTTTTTGCCTTTTGCATTTTAGCGATAAAGGTGGCTTTATCAATTCCTAAAAAGCTACAGAATTCTAGGGTATCTAAGGGTTTGACTTCGCGAGGGACGACCATAATGTCGTAGGCTGGTTGATTGCCCACCATAAGCTCGCCATTTCTGTCGTAAATGTAACCGCGTTCGGGATAGTCATACAGGGCTTCTATGGAAGGATCATCTAGAGTTTGCTTGGAAGAGAAACGAAACAGTTGTAGGTAAGAAAGTCTACCCATAAACACAATGCCTATGATGACGATAAAAGAGGAAATAAACAGTTGTCTCATAGACTAGAGGTTTTGTAACTATTGTACTAATGGTTTAGACGAAGTACACCGTTGCTTATCTGCGCTTTGCCCCGAAAAGAACATTGAGGAGTAGGCACAGCACTAAGCTCGCTATGCCTGTTGTAATTGTTTTTTTCAAAATTAAGAGGAAGTGGGAAATACTTAAAATTTCTAGGGAAAAGAAAATGCCATGGTGCAGTAGTATTAAC
>CAYNUR010000266.1:0-1904 GCA_964400435.1 uncultured Candidatus Peribacteria bacterium | reverse complement strand
TCTTTAAATTAAGCAATTCTTATTTCCAATAAACTTATCTCAAAAGTAACCTTAATCCGAATATTAATGTACCCCATAAAGATTAAAAGTCAAAAATTTTTTAAGAAAAGTTTAGAATTATTTAAGAATTTTTTGCTGAAATGGGTTTATAAAATTAAAAAGTTTCCAAAAATGAAATTGACCAAATCAATTATTATTGTAACGACTCTAATATTTTCCCAAACAACATTCGCAAAATCTAAAAAAAATTACGAAAATGGAAGTCTTAGCAAACAAATTATCATTAACGAAATCCTACCAAATCCAGAAGGTAAAGATAGCAATAAAGAATGGATTGAACTATATAATTCATCAAACAATAACATTAACCTAGGAAACTGGAGCATTGAGAATAATAAATCACAACAACTTTTAAGCGATAAATTAATAATTCCAGCCAAAGGCTTTCTAATACTAGAAAAAGAAAATCTTGAATTCACAATCAAAAACAACGATGAAACTCTCTACCTAAAGGATTTTCAAGGTGCAAAAATTGACAAAATTAGTTTTAAAAAAAGCCAAGAAAATAAATCTTTAAGTAGAACAAAAATTCTGCAAGAAAACAAAATCATCCTAGAAAGTCTATGGACTCAAACAACAAAAAAATCGCAAAACATAGTCTTCCATGAACTCAAAGGAAAGATTATTGAAGCACCAACTATAAAAGAAGATTATTTCTTTAAAATAAAAAGCAAAGAAAACAAAATTCATAAAATATTATTTGATCTAGAAAAACACCAATTCACCCTATTAAAGACAATTTTTACAATTGATAAAGAAGTCACGCTACTATGCAAAGAAGTAGATAAAAATACCTTCACTCTCGAAAACTACTTCATAAAAAACCCCGAAGAAATTCAAAGCAAATCAGCAAATATATCCGCACTCACCCAACCCAGCTGGACATATAAATTAATGATTCCAATCACAATAATAACTATTTTACTAGTGACGCTAGAAAAATTAAAACCCAATAGAGTCACTTAATCAATAAACCTCACAAAGTAAAAAGATCTAAAATTGCAAATTTTTTCAGCACAAGTAAACGTCAAAAAGTCGCTCGAGCTACACAAACAGAGCTGCGATCGAGCGACGACGCAGCTCGACGCAACAATGCACTGCTTCAGACTATTTTTTAGATGCCTCCTATTCTTCCTGAGTAGTACATTGCATTATAAACAATCTGCACAAACTCTTTACGTGTAATCTCAGAATTAGGATCAAAAGTTGTTCCACCAATAATGCTATTCTCATGAGCAACAACAGCATAAACCGCAAACCAATCTGAAGTAGAAATATCACTAAACGGAGTTTCAGAAATAGATTCAGGAATCTCATAATCAAAAGCTTCCATTACCATTTTCAAAGATTCCGCTCTAGTAATTGTTTGAGCTGGACGATAAGAACCGTCAGAATATCCATTTACCCAACCACTAGTTTTTGCAAAACAAACAAATGGAACATACCAATCGTTTAAAGTTACATCAGTAAAACAATTTTCATAAGGACCACCAGCCAAATCCGCATCAACAGCTGTCACTAGTATCTTTGCTAGTTCTGCTCTGTTTAATGTGTTATCTGGACCAAAACTTCCATCAGGATATCCACCAATAACTCCTAAATTATACATACTTTCAATGGCCATGGCATTTGGATGAGAAGAGTCTAAATCAGTAAAAATCTGATAATTTTCTCCACTATTACTTGAACCATCTGGACAAACAGAAGAACAAATCTGCACATCAGGACAAGTTGCACATTGAGAAGGAACATCAACTTGAGAAATTAATTGAGATCCACTTTCAGAAGATCCAACAGTTACAGGAATAGATGTTACATCTGCATACAAATTGTCTATATATTTA
>CAYNUR010000265.1:0-1916 GCA_964400435.1 uncultured Candidatus Peribacteria bacterium | reverse complement strand
CCTCTACCGTCACGATTAGAAGTTGAGAAATATAAGTAACCTTCTGGACCAATCTCCAAAGCCCTTAACCTACCAAATTCTTCAGAAAAATGTGCAATAACTTCATTGATATTTCCTTGATCATCAAACTTAGCCTGATACAAAGATTCACCTCTTAATCCAGTAAAAAACAAAGAGTCTTTATAAAAGACTAAATCTGCAGGTGCCCAAGTTTCCTCAGGGTCAGAATGAAGGACCGGGGAAATAAGTCCATCTTGAGTTTCATCACCTTCAATCTCAGGCCAACCATAATTTCCACCTATCTCGATTAAATTAATTTCATCAAATCCAGTTCTAGTTCCTGATCTACCATGTTCATTTGACCAGAGTCTACCTTGGTTATCCCAAGCAATCCCTTGTGAATTTCTATGTCCATATGTATAAATAGCCGTTCCAAAAGGATTATCTTCAGGAATTGAGCCATCATCTTTCACTCTTAATAGACTTCCAGCTAAAGAATCTAAGTCTTGTGCAAGATCAGATTCAGTCGCATCTCCTGCAGTTATATATAATAAATCATCAGGCCCAAATCTCATTCGACCTCCATCATGATAAATCGCACCAGGTATTTCATCGATAATACTCACTGGGTTCCTTAATTGATCATTAACAAATTCATATCTTATTATTTCATTAACTAATCCATCTCCATCTTCAGTTGTAATATACAAATAAATCAAATTATTATCATCAAACTGAGGGTGTAAAACAACTCCCAATAAACCAGATTCACCCTTTTCAGAAACGTCAAAAACTTCAATCTCTTTTTTAACTCCATCTTTATTAATCTTTACCAGATTTCCAACCCTCTCAGTAACTAGCATTTCACCAGTAGGTAAAAAAGCGATAGACCAAGGAATTTCCAAATTTTCAGCTACAACTTCAATATCTGCGTAACTATTTACACTTTCACTTTCTGAAGAAACAGCCTGTTGATCTACAACATCGAAACTAGATCCAGAACTTGTTTTTAATTTAACAACTGAAAGATCATTCAATTTAACTCCTTGTGGAATAGAGCTAGAGTTTGGTTGAAAAAAAAGATGTTGTCCAAAAAACCAGATACCAACACCTGCAATACAAACAATCACTATCAGACCACCAAATGTTAAAAAGAACTTCTTTATTAGTTTCATAACTTCATAATAAACACCTAGCAATAAAAATCCAAGAAATTATCATTTCTGAGATTCTGGTAGTTCAAATTTATAACCTATTCCTCTGACAGACTTAATTAATTTGTGCTCAAAACCATTGTCAATTTTCTTTCTTAATCTACATACAGTTGCTTGAACAACATTTGAATGAAAACTAGATTTTAGATCCCAAACACGTTTTTCTAAAAAATCTTGGCCAATTGTTCTACCTTCATTTGCAATTAATATCTTTAAAAGCAAAGTCTCTTTTTTTGTTAGATTAATAGTTTTATCTCTTCGTTCAATTCGTCTGTCATTCTGAGAAAACTTTATTTCACCAAGATTTTTTTCATCTCTAATTCTCATTTCAACATAACGTCTATTTAGTGCTTTAATTCTGGCTAACAATTCGAATTCATCAAAAGGCTTAGTCATATAATCATCAACACCTAAATTCAAAAGTGAAACCTTCTTATCTGTATTTCTCAATCCACTTAAAATCAGAATAGGAATATTTTCTTTCTCATCACGAATTTTTTTTACTAACATATCCCCGGGTTGCCCATTAAGCATCAAATCCAAAATTATTAGATCCACGTTTTTAATTCTATTATTCATTAAAACACTTTCTATAGACCTCTCAAAAAATACTTCAAAACCTTTGTTTGCAAGAAATTCAACTAAGTATTTCGCAATCTTTAAATCATCTTCAATTACCAATATTTTCATAAAATAGTTTTT
>CAYNUR010000264.1:0-1931 GCA_964400435.1 uncultured Candidatus Peribacteria bacterium | reverse complement strand
GAATTATTATTATTTAAAAAAATCATTACAGCTAATTAATCCATCAAATTAAACAACAATCCTCCGACACAGTAAAGAGCACATCAAAAAACTCCTCTTTATCGAAAAAACAAAAATCTCCATAATTATTCTACAAAAATTAACCTCAACTCCATGAAATTGAAAGTTGCAATTAACGGATTCGGTAGAATTGGTCGTGAAGTTTTTCGCATAAATCTTGAAAAAAATTACTTTGATGTCGTTGCGATAAATGACCTAGGAGACGCAGATACTTTAGCTCATTTGTTAAAATATGACTCAAACTACGGAACACTGCCTTATGAAGTAGAAACAGACAATGAAGACATCATTGTTGATGGAAAAAAATATCAAGGCTACACAATCAGAAATCCAGAAGAATTACCCTGGAAAGAACTTGGAATAGATTTAGTTATTGAAGCAACTGGAGTTTTCAGAGACAGAGAAGGAGCTAGCAAACACTTAACAGCTGGAGCGAAAAAAGTACTAATTACAGCGCCAGCTAAAAGCGAAATCGACTCAACACTAGTAATTGGTGTTAATGAAGAAACTTTCGATTCAAATTCCCATGAAATCATTTCAAACGCATCTTGCACAACAAACTGCTTAGCGCCATTAGTAAAAGTCATCCACGATAACCTAAAAATTGAAAATGGCTTAATGACAACAATCCATTCCTACACAAACGACCAAAGAATTTTAGACTTGCCACACAAAGACCTAAGAAGAGCGAGAGCCGCAGCATTAAATATGATTCCAACAACAACTGGAGCAGCAAAGGCAGTAACAATGGTCATCCCAGAACTAGAAGGAAAACTAAATGGCATGGCAATTCGTGTACCAACACCAACAGTTTCCCTGGTTGATTTAACTTGTAATGTTGAAAAAGAAACAACAACTGAAGAACTAAACTCTATTCTAAAAAAAGCAGCCGAAGGAAAACTAAAAGGAATCCTTGGCTACAGCGAAAAACCACTTGTTTCAATGGACTACAAAGGAGATTCACATTCTTCAACAGTAGACGCACTTTCCACTCAAGTAATGGAGGGCAAACTAGTAAAAATCTTAGCATGGTACGACAATGAATGGGGATACTCAAGCAGAATAGTCGACCTGGTAAAAATGATTGGCGAAAGCAAATAGAAGAATACGAATCAGTTTACTTGACCAATTAAATTAGCACTATATAATTTACAGTGCTAATTTAATATTTTTAAAATGTCAGAAGACAGGAAAAAACAAGTACTCCAAGCAATAGTAAAACATTTCATAGAAACAGCAGAACCAGTTGGATCAAAAACATTATTAGTAAGCTATAAATTCCATGTCTCCCCTGCAACGATAAGAAACGACATGATGTCTTTAGAAAAGCAAGGATTTCTTTACCAACCTCACACTTCAGCAGGAAGAGTCCCTACAACTAAAGGCTACAGACTGTTCGTTGATGAAATGGCTGACTACAAAAATGCACGAAAAAAAGCACAAGAAGCCATAAAACAAATTCAAGAAGACTATCAAATCAGCAAAGTAAGAGAAAAACTTTATGACGCAGTATCAATTCTTTCAAGAGCAACAAAAATGGCTAGCTTCGCAACAACTCCTGACAACCCTCGAACTTTCTTTTTAGGAATGTCTAACGTTTTGAGACAACCAGAATTTTCACAAGATGCCGTCAGAGCTAGTGAAGTTTTTGAAGTTTTAGAACATGGAGACAATTTCGTCCAAACACTAAACTCTTTAGACGTAGACAGCTCAATTAAGACATTCATTGGAGAAGAAAATATCATAGATAAAATTCAAAGCTGTAGCATCATCGTTACAAAATACAAAAGTGGCGACTACGAAGGATTCTTAGGAATTCTTGGACCAAAAAGAATGAACTACGCCTACAACATCGCCTTAATAGAAGAAAT
>CAYNUR010000263.1:0-1940 GCA_964400435.1 uncultured Candidatus Peribacteria bacterium | reverse complement strand
GCTATGTGAAGATGGGGTGCAATAAGGTATCATCACACAAAAATTTCACAAAGATTGGTGCCGAGATAGATTCGGAGTACACCTCAAAAATAGAGCTTATGTCCGTAATTTTAGTAGATGGCGTTTCCGCCTCGGGAAAATCTGTAGCCCTTCAAAAAATTCAGCACCAGTATGCGCAAACCCGTCCTAACTATTCCAAACTCATTATAACGGAACATTTTACAGAGCGCTATTTTGAAGATAAAAACATTTCGCAACAGGCTGTGGAACGGCACATAGCGGCAATACTCCACCACGTTACACACTTTAAAACACTGCAAAACAGCAGTTCATTTGCCCAAAAAGCAACTGTGCTAACGGTGTACATAGAACGGCTGTTGTTGACTTTTTACAGTCGGAACCTAGTCGATGAACGTACTTTTAAGCACTTAGCCAATACATTCTCCCTACTGGGCTGCAAGCACTATTTATTGACTATACCTGCAGAAAAATTTGAGGAGCGTTTAGCAACGTCTCTAACAAGACGAAATTCCTTTTGGTCAGCGTACATTAACCATACCTTAGGCGGCCTTCATAGCGCCGTTGCTCATTTTCAAAAACAACAGTATAAAATGCTAGAGGGGCATACGCTACTATCAAACTACATGCAAACCGAAGTAATCTCTGTTGATGACGTTACAAGTGATTTTTACGCAAAAATTCAATAGGTACCTCTTGTACTTTTCTTAATGTCGGTACAGTATAAGATAGAAGGCGTGATGGCACTCGATAAACGCCATGCAAAGACTGTGTACTGTGTAACGTTAAGTACCCAAATCGGAAACTCGAGAGTGTTACAGAATTTATCACAAATACAGCCCAAATTTTCCTTTTACGGGAAGGCTTGGGCTGAGTAATAAAAGGTGTAATATGGAGAGTTGGTAATTTTTAGCAATGGCTATTGCGTTTTACTCTCCTTGCAGATAAGTCGAGAGCACAGTACCACAGCAAACACAACCCTAAAAATAACTAAAGGTTTCGCCGGCTTTAAGGCTAAGCAGCGTCTCGTAAATTAAACGGATTACATTCTCTACATCATCCTTATGTACCGTTTCTACAGTGGTGTGCATGTAGCGGAGTGGCAAAGAAATTAAGGCAGAGGCCACCCCACCATTGCTATACGCAAACGCGTCGGTATCCGTCCCTGTGTAGCGCGAAGATGCCAGGCGCTGAAACGGTATCTTGTGGGCTTGGGCAGTTTCGAGAATATGCTCTCTAAGTTTGTTTTGCACCGCAGGCGCATACGTAATTACAGGGCCTAACCCAATAGCTGTTTCCCCTTCCGTCTTTTTTTCGATCATAGGAGTCGTAGTATCGTGGCACACATCGGTAACAATAGCTACATTGGGGCGTAGGGTTTGGGTAATCATCTCTGCACCGCGCAGTCCAATCTCTTCCTGTACCGAGTTGGTAACGTAAAGGCCAAAAGGCAGCGTTTTTTTGTTTTCGTGCAGCAGTCGGGCCACTTGAGCAATCATAAACCCTCCGGCGCGGTTATCCAGCGCGCGCGCCACATACTTATTGCCATTTAATATCTGAAAGGTATCGGGATAGGTAATTACGCAACCCACATGCACCCCCATTTTTTCTACCTCTTCCTTATCCTTAGCCCCTATATCGATAAAAATATTATCCAACTTTGGGGGCTCTTCTTTATCCTTGGTGCGTCGGGTGTGAATGGCAGGCCAACCAAAAACTCCTTGTACTATACCGTTTTTGGTGTGTACATTAACCCACTTAGAAGGGGCAATTTGGTGGTCGCTGCCTCCATTTCGAATTACGTAGAGCAAACCATTGTCTGTAATATAATTAACATACCAAGAAATTTCGTCGGAGTGGGCCTCAATAACCACCTTGTAGGGCGCATTGGCGTTAACAACCCCTACGGCAGTGCCATATGT
>CAYNUR010000262.1:0-1945 GCA_964400435.1 uncultured Candidatus Peribacteria bacterium | reverse complement strand
ATATTATTGTTTTATTTTGAAAAGCAATATAAAATGAATATCCAACATTGAAAATTTATATATTATGAACTTACCATATTTTTTCTTCATGTATACATTTTTCTGGATGATAGATTTTGTTTCAGTAGTAATTTCTTTGTTAATTGATAATGAAGTTTCCAAATTTGGTAGATTTGCGGGGTTTTTAACATAATTCATATTGTTATTGGTTCTCCAGAAATAATTAACTGACCACTAATATCTACTTGACACTTACTTATAAGAAATACATTGGCTGTACTAAACTAGAATCTAGGTCATAATTATGCTCATATAAGTGTGACAATTTTCTCATTGGTTGTGACTAATCCCAGTGATAATCTCCTTATCTATAGGGCGCATGTTATCAAAGTAGGTCAAGTAAAATTAGGTCGACTCAGAGTATAAATATACTTGAAATCATAATTATTTGTTAGTTATGTTTCTCTGGTCTCAAGATTAGGAAAAAATATGAAGATATTGCAATTGATTGTATCACCAATAGGTTTCATGAACAACTTGTTGTATTTTCTGAAAAAAATATCTCCTATTACATCTCACATCATCATCTATAATTGCAAATCATGCAAGAAAAGAATAGAAGTAAATCCTGATGGTGTTCTAAGACTCGAGACAACACAAAATAAGCCAATTGAAATTGCAATCAAGGAACAATTCAATGAAGTACTTAAGAAACATATGTCAATATGTAAAGATGCTCCTGGAAATGAAATTGAAATTCATCATGAAACTACATACCCAATCAATTTGATAATATCTCTTACTCACAGTAATATGAATGTTTTGGAAAATTTCAACATTGGGTCTGAAATTTATAAGATTGAAGCTCTTGTTCAGTGTAACAAATTGGATAACAATTTAGTTTTGGCAATATTAAAGAAAGGAAAAGGAAATACATCAAATTTGACGAATTTAATTGTGTCAAACTTTGCTAACCACCTCAATGTTGAAAAAGCTACATTTGCTTTGGAAGATATTGTATATGATGATGAGAGTGCTGCTTATCTACAACAATCCTTTCCACGGATAACCGGAGGAGGAAGAAAGCTTAATGGAACATTCAGTTATGTTTGTGCATGGTGTACACAGGAAAATTGTTCAGGACAAAAAGGAAAATTTACAGAGTTAAAAAACTATAGGGATCACTTCAGGAAAAAACATCTTGGTGAACATGGGACTGGTATTCCAATGTCTAAGTTTGATGAAAAAGTGGAAAATAATGAACCAAAATGGGTGTGCACAAAATGTAAAACAAGCATGAGTTTCGGAAACAAGAACAGACATAAAGAAATATGCATTGATGATTCAAGTAGCAACAGTGAAAATGATAATGATTCATAAATGTAAAAAAAAAAACATTGCTTATTTAAAATCGAATTTATCAATAAATATGCATGCATGATTGTCATGATCAAAGCTGCCTTCTATACATTTTCCTGTTCATGTTTTTGTTACTTTTCAAATAAAGATATCTCAGTATGTGGTTGCTCGATGTTGCCATATTTGAACCTGGGGTAGGAAAATGTCATTAGATGTTTGAAGTACAGGTAGCTAAAAGTGAAAGTAAGGTAAGGCATAGATTGGTGTAGTGCAGTTAAACTTAACATTAGTGATATATGTTGTAAATATAATTTCAGTATATTTTTGGAGATAACGGGGCCCTCAAAAATTTTGTAATTTATTTTAAAAATCAGTAATATTTACAATTTGAATTTTTTTTTTTAGAGCCCCGTCAACCCCACTCTAATATATAGCTGGTCCTATATATTAGAGTGGGGCTGACGGGGCTCTCAAATATTTTTTGTCATTTATTTCCAAAATCAGTAATTTTGACAATTTTAAAAACCTTTTTTTTTTTTTTTAGAGCCCCGTCAACCCCACTCTAATATATAGCTGGTCCTATATA
>CAYNUR010000261.1:0-1950 GCA_964400435.1 uncultured Candidatus Peribacteria bacterium | reverse complement strand
TCTCGCAAAACGAGGATACAAAGGAGCTTAAAAAACAGAAATTAAGTGCAGGTAATTATATTAGGGTAGGGTGCTTCTATCCTCGCTTTGCAGGATTTTTTTTTTAAGAAACATTATGGATCCGAGAAAACTGTCATCTAAATGCTGACATTAGCTGACGGGAGGGGGGGGGGGGGGGGGTTGTTTTGTCTTTCAGATTAAAAAGACACTTGATTATAATTGCTTTCAATAGTAATTAGGCAGGCAATCAATTAATCTATTAATTGCTCACATGATTATGAATATGTGGAATAAATTGTAACTGTGACAACCTAATATCAGTTGCTAAGTAATTCGTTAATGATGAAGTACTATATTTTGTTCTTTGCAGTGTTGTACTTCCAAGTTGTGCAAGGAAAAGATTATGTGATCACATCTGAATTCACATCATTTAAGGCCAGCTTATCTGTGGGAGGAGTCGTTCAAGGAGTTATTAAAGCTAGGGAAGTATCTGGAATGGTGGAAAAATTACCTATATCTGTAAGTGACAAGAATTACCTCAGAAAACAATTGAGACAGCCACTATTTCGTATTAGTAGAATTGAGGAGCAGATGGTGGATATAGGCATTATCAGATCTCCTACTGATTTTAGAATACAAAAGAAGAGGTCATCAGGAAGCCAAATTATTTGGAACCCCTTTCCATCACTTTTAGGACCAGTTTTTAACTTTTTTGGAGCAGAATCAACAAATGATTTTGAAAGCTATAAGGAACATACTAATGGAAGATTAGATGTTCTAGAATTGCATGATCAATTCTTTTCAAATTCAATTAAAAAACTTGATGATAGTGCGGTGAAATCCTTTAAAAGTTTTAACAATAATTTAGAACGATTAGAAAATAGTACGAAAACGGTCAAACAAACTAACAGGGTATCTTCAGACTTAACCAATCTGGCAGACATTGTTGAACATGGGGGTGAGGTTGTTGTTGAAGTCAAAGACCGTGCCGACCTTAGCATGGTCTCTAGAAATGTGGTTACAAAGTCAAACCTGGCAAAAATGAATATTTTTGCCAGTGACAAGTATCCTTTTTTAAAGCCAATTTTTCAAAACAAGGAAGTGGACAGGTATTATCAGTTACCATTGGCAATTACTGGATACTGGCCAGAAACAGAAGAGTTTATTACAACTATGCACTTGCCCCTTGTTAGAGAAAGTGACAGATATCATTCTGTAAGCAAATTTAAATCCTTTCTTCACCTAGAAAATTCAAAATGGTCAACACAACTTCTTTATAGTGATGCAAATGATTGTTTTCACACAAATGAGTTTATTTTGTGTGGAAAGAGAGTCTGCAAAGTATCAAAGAGGTCCTCTGGTGGGGTTATCAAAAGCTGCATGATACATGGTGATCAGAATGTTGAAATAGTATTTCATAATGACACCATTGGGAGAAGGTCATCAGAAATAGAAATAGATTGTACTGGAGGCCTCAAGAAAATGATAAGTATTGAGAAGCAAATCGTTCACTTTAAACTCCCTAAAGAATGTGAAGCATCAAATCAGCATCTTACAATACACAGAGTTGTAACTGCTGATTTAGGAGCACATGAGTTCCCTGTTAGAAACATGTCTATAGGGTATTTTGAACTTGATGATATCATGGAAGAAGATCTTACCAAGATAATATCAAACAAGGCTACCAAGGAAGTAATCAAGAATTTAAAAGAAGAAGGTGAAATAGCTGGAATGATGGAAGCCTCCATAATTCGTGAGACAAACTCAAGAAAATACATGGAAGATGGTGCAAATGAAACTGAAAAATTTAAGTATATTTCATATATTTGTGTGGCAGTTGGTAGTTTAGGTATTGTCTGTTATATTGTTCATCTGGTCAAGAAAATCAAGAACAAATGTGCCAGGGGGTAATGGCTTGGGCCATGTAGTGAACAGAGATGAGAGGTGAGG
>CAYNUR010000260.1:0-1951 GCA_964400435.1 uncultured Candidatus Peribacteria bacterium | reverse complement strand
TGCAGAACATTAACGACCCATATAAAATAGGGGAAGGGGGGGGGATATTGTTAAACAACAACTATTTTAGATATAAAAGTTGAACAGTTGACAAAAGTCAACTTGTACAACATTTATAGTTCCAACACCTTTGAACTGATTCTCAAACTAGTCACTCCCTCCCATGCTACATTTTGATACATTTCCCCTTCTTCAACACTTTCCTCCAAATCCAAAAAATCCAAACTTTCCTTTCCTTCTACACCACCTTCCAATTTTGCATAATGTTGTTTCAAATCCAAACCTTCTTTAAGACTTGCTAGAGCCCCAGAAAGTTTTCCCCTCAATTTTGCATTGTCATTATGTCGTCTTGTCATTCTTTGCCTATACTTCCTTAATGTTTCCCTTAATTGAGCTTGTTCTTTATTTGCTGAAGCCATTGTTTCCTCTTTTTCTTGATCAATTTTTTTGAATTTTAAATTTTTTGTTGATAAATCATTAATACTTTCTTCTTGAATTTTAGCAGATGCTTTTAAATCATTAATACTTTCTTCTTGTATTTTAACATTTGATTGAGCTTGAAAAAGTTGTTTTTCCAAACATTGATAATGTAGCTTTACCTTTTCCAACTGTTCAACTAATTCATTGACAAGCAGTTGCTTTTCCTCCACCTTCAATTCCTCTTTTCCTGCTTCCAATGCCTCATAATTTTCAGTCATCACACCAGTCAGCAACACTGTGGCAACATTGTCTGTATTTTTGATATGTTTACCAGGATGAAGATGGCTGCAAGTTTTAAACCTGCATTCTTCTCCATAAAAACAATTTTTGGGATGACGCCTTTTGCAAAAAGGTATTTTGCATTTTCTTCCCTCCTGGCAGGTTTCAACATCATGACTATTTGGGCAAGAAAATTTTAATTTACAATGCCCAAATAGCCAAAACTTGCAAATGGAGGAGTCCATTAAAGATTTTTGATCAGTTTTCTTCACAACCATTCTTCTATATTAGTTTAATTGTAAGAGTCAAGAACAAGAAGTAATAGTTTCAGGAGGTCAAATAGATTTGTCAATACATTTATTCTCTAAATAGTTTCATGCACACTTATAAAAAGTTGTGATTAAACTAATATAAAGATTGATGTAAGGAGATTTACTGTAGTTATCCTGAAAACAATTCTTGAACTCTTAATGTTTTCTACTGGTGATAGATTTCTATACTGATAGTTTCTCCTTACATCTGTATCCCTTTATATTAGTCTAACATAGTATGATACTGTGTGGTAGGGTACCCCCAGGTACAGGTTGAGCTGAGCCGGGTCACAGGTAAAACTATAAATAAATTAACTTGTACAAACTGGCCCTGTGGTCAGGGAATACAATGAGACATGATACAAACAGAATATTTAAAACTTTAAAAATACAAGTGACATAAATAACATGTACACTCTGTCTAAAAGACCAAGCTAATACTGCTTGATTAAACTTCTACAAGAGGTGTGTATCAGATTTGCCTTGGATGGATAGCTCACCTTAGAGTTCGCTTGGGTTGAGTATCTGTCTTTGTCAGTCGCAAACCTTCTTTATTCAGGGCTAAAGAAAGCTCCCTAAATTCAGATAGAAAGATCTCCGGAGGGACATTTCGAAAAGTAGATGTTCAGTTGGCAGACAGGTTTCCTGATGATTTTTGCTAAAAATCCTCTGATGTTCGCATTTGATTGACAAAGTATAACATGATTTTCATTAACATAGCAGTAGAGAGGGCTTTTGATGTACATTGTCATTAAATGAGACAGAAACCCTATTCTTTCAATTCTCTAGCAAATACTCCTAATTTTTCTTCTGCACAAGGAAAAAGCCTCTAATGTTTTCTTAGCAATTCAATCTGATTATGTTAAGAATACCAATTGTAGAGTGGAACTTAGGCCACGTGGAAGATTGGATGTGAATGTTTATGCTGAGCTTATAAAAAG
>CAYNUR010000259.1:0-1958 GCA_964400435.1 uncultured Candidatus Peribacteria bacterium | reverse complement strand
CAACTAGTTAGAGTCTTCTTCTGTATCCATTACATGATTATATAAGTCATTAACATCTTCTTGAAGTGTAGATTTCTTCACTTCTTTCTTTTTGGCATCAATTTCTAACTCCTCGCTTTCATCATCCTTTTTTTCATCAATTTTTTTATTATCCACTTTGTTCTCTTTTGCTTCTCTTTTTTCCTTTTTATCGTCGACTTCAACTTCCGCAGTTTCATTATTCTCTTGCTTAGCTTGAAATGTATTTCCTGAATTATTCATATACTCAACCGATCTATTAAGGTTAGTTTCATTTGGTGCGTAGATTGCTTTGGGAGTAAACTTTTCACCAACCTCACCTTTGTTTACAATAACAACTTTATCTTTCTTCTTATCATAATACCTGATTACACCATCTGAACCTACAATCATACTAACTATTGTTTGTCCTAACATATCTCCGTATTCACCTTCTACATCATCGGTTTCCATTGAACAAAATAGGATAGTACCAGGGGTTGTTTTACTTTTAAAATCTTCCGCGCTTTGTTCATTAAAAGTACTTACGTATTCTGTAGAATTATTTTCACCAAGAACAGGAACTTTTTTCCTAAGTCTGGCTGCTAAACTCTTAGGCTCAACAACTTTACTTTTACTTCCAGGAAATAATTGGTTCCAAACCCATAGAGTACTAAGCCTAGGATAATCATATCTCATTTCATCAGGTGTAAAATGCACTTCTTCCTGACCAGTAAAATCCTTTTTACCAAAAAGTTTATCCCATAAACTATAAACCTCTTCTTTCTCAAATTTTTCATTATTGTATTTCGGATCATCAAGTCCTTCTGAATAAGCAGTTAGTGAAAAAACATCCAAAAGAATATTGTACTTTGCCATCATCATCATTAAAGCTCCAACACCTTTCAATGCAGGGTTATCACTATTAACTAATTTTTCTGCCATTTCACCCAATTGACCACCTGGCATTTTCTGATACTCAGTTTTGGCAAACTCTTTTTTGAGAAGCTCATCAATATCAGATTTTAAATTTCCAGACAGAATTTTTTCATCTATCACTTTTTTCGTAATTCCCTTTTGTAAACTAACTTTACCTTCCTCTACAACAACAGAAACCTTTTTAGCAGCAAGGAGGCTTTCATACTCTTTAATTTCCTTTAATTCTTCACTAGTAAAGTCTTCTTCACTAAATCCAATAAATACTTCCCATTTCTTTTTCTCTTCACCTTCTTTTTTCTCATTAGCAGTTTCATTGTCACTTTGTTCAGATTCAGCTGGGCCAGTTAAATTATCTACAACTTCATTCTGTAGGCCAAAAGTTCTGGCTGCCACTTCAGTAGCATTATTAAGAATTGAACTTGCTTCGTCCATAACATTTTTCAGAACTTTTTCAGGATTTTCTGAATTGTTTGTCTTATCCAGTGACGCTGAATCATTTATATTATCACCAAATTTTTCATCTCTTCCAGCCATCAAAATTTCTTAAATTATATAAATATCTCCTCCCTTATTTTCTAATCTCTCTTTGGTTAGTCTTAATCTCTGGACTAGATATTCCATTTGATATGTTTCAGCAAATCCTTGATCATAAAGATCTTTTATCTCTCGAATTGCAGATAACAAATTTACAGCTTCAAAGTCTGCCCTTCCACGCTGTTCTTCAGTCAAAAGATCATAGACCTTGTAGTTAATTAAAGATGAGGGCTTATACAAATCAACTTTTCCAGTTTTTATCATCTCATTTAGCATTTCCAAGAATTCTTTTTCAGTCTCACTTACAATATGCTTCTCTTCTAAAGGTTTATTTAAATCTTTCTGCGTTTTTTCATCAACAAAGACAGAAGTTTGTTTTTCCTCATCTCTTTTTAAGTCTCTATTAATCATTAACTTGCTTGTTTAACAATAAAATTCTAAATTAGATGTATCTTAATATTTTAGCAAAAATCAAAGAAAAACTCAAC
>CAYNUR010000258.1:0-1959 GCA_964400435.1 uncultured Candidatus Peribacteria bacterium | reverse complement strand
TAAGTGTCAGGTAGTCATAAGTAAGTGTCAGGTGGTCGTAAGTAAGTGTCAGGTGTTCGTAAGTAATTGTCAAGTGGTCGTAAGTAAGTGTCACGGAAACACGGGTGGAGTTATGTCGCGTCCCGAACTTTGATTTAGCAGAGGCCAGCCAAAATCTCGAGATTCATCACATAATTTGTCAAGAACCAGAGAGGCTGACAATGCCATATTTTGTGGTGCTTTAGAAATAGACACTGTTTGAAGTTGACAATATGTATTTCCTTAAACCACTGACAAAACATTGAATGAGAATCTATTAAATAGGCAAATCTGGGAGGACCGAGTGATGAAAATGTTTAACGCGCTTTAAAATCTCAAACCATTTTGTCCCCTCTAAACACATTATATTGCTTGTCCTCCAAATTTCACTATTAAGCACAAATTATTTTAAGAATCCAACTACAAAACCATTTTCGATAAAAATAGAAAAAGTATCTGATTTGAAAGTTTGTTACTTGCAAAAGATGTCCTTTTTATACATCCCACTGCCCAGGTCGGAAATGGTATTGGAGTTATAGAGACAAACATTTATAACTAAGTAGAAATTAAACTTTACGATATCTTAAAATTAGATTAGTGTACTAGACAAAAGACAAAATAAAAATCAAGGCAAAATTATAAATTGCTTTAAGACCAAGATATCACTAACGTAAAACATGATTTTGCTTCATTTTGAATTAGAACGCACTTTTTCAATTAACTTGTTTTTCATATCTTTAAATTTGGAAGCAGTAGTTGGAATTATATGGTTGTTGTACTCGAGTTAAGGTTTGGGAGAATCTATCATTCAGAGCTTTGATAAAACTAGGAAAGTCCATTGTAACAACTTGGTCGGTAGTCACTCAGTTGACTGTTAGGACAATATTCTGATCCCGTAAGATGAACATGTCTAGGGACGTGGGTTGTGTGGGTAAACTTTCCGGCTTTAAATCCCCGACCTGCATTGGGGCACTAGTCATGAAAATAATGTTTAATCGTGTCTGGAAATTGCCATCCGGGGTACGGGATAACTCGGTTTCCAGAGCAGAGATGCTATCTTTTAGATTGTCAATCTACAAAGAAAAAACATCAGGCTGAAGCAAATAATTTTCCGAAAGCATCCCCCTCATGACAAAATAATATCATTCCCCCACCAAAAATACCTCACCATGTCCACCATTACATATGCCGCATCCGCATGGGGATAACTGGTTCTACTAAAGTCAAACACATTGTCAATACAAGTGCAATTGTAAAGTAGTACATAATAGGGCATGACTAATAGGGTCAAGCTATCAATTGTCAAAATAATAGTTGCTTTCCTAACACCGAATATCTAAGAGTACTGGGGCAGCCCAAGCTGGACCCTTATCAGTAAGATATCGTATTACCTCTTGTGCTGGTTTGATCAACAGAACTTCACTGCCACTGGGCTCACGGATAGGCAGAAGAGTGGTGCTAAAAAAGCACACTTGTGAACTTCGAGCTAAAACCATCAAAATCAGCAACAGAATGATGAAAGGATTTTTCATCTTGTTGCTCATAATCAGGGGCACCACTGCACACCCTGTGGCAATGGTTGAAACCCAGAGGCCGTGGGTTGGCAGACCTTGTTGACCAGCAGGACAAGGATGCCGGGTCTAACGATGTTGGGTCGTTATTGGCGAAGGTAACTGGAACAGAGAGTATTCGTTAGTTGTAGAAAACTATAATGCTGATTAACATTAGGTAGTAGGATTATAATCAGGCCATGAAAAGGCAACATTGGAGACATGGGGTAGGAAAAGGATTTGAATTCTTTTTGGCCGCTAAATTTGGTGAACCATTGTTTTATTTCTATCTGGCTGCTTATTTCCTTGATTTTTCATCCTGGGGTTTTTCTGCGTAGGTTTAAAGATAATAGAAAAGTAAGTTCTAGGTCCGTAATAAAAACAAAAAACA
>CAYNUR010000257.1:0-1962 GCA_964400435.1 uncultured Candidatus Peribacteria bacterium | reverse complement strand
AAAAAGCTTAACCGAAGCCCTTTGCCAAGCAAAAATTAAGCAGATTGGGGTACGCTAACACCCTAGCACGCGCGTTGACGCGCGCGCCAACGGGGTAAATTTGCTTTGTAAACAAGTTGTGCTTAATGTAGAAAGACTCCCTAGTAAACTTTAAACTAAAATTTATATGTTAGAAACAATAGAAAAATACAGTGTTCTGGTGCAATTACTAGCCATAACTATTGTACCTATACTAGCTGTTTGCATTACTATTTGGTATCAAAATAGAAAAGTAAGACAAGATGCTAAGCTTAAACTATTTCTGACACTAATGGCTCACCGAAGATCAACACCAATAACCCAAGAGTGGGTTGACGCTTTAAATATGATTGATGCGGTTTTTCAAAAAAGTAACAAGGTAAGAACTGCTTGGAGGGCTTATTTTGAAAGCCTACACGATGGAGACCCTAAGTCGACTAATAGTCAGACTTACCAAATTGAGCTTCTGTCTGAAATCGCAAGGGATTTAGGTTATAGTCATCTAAAGCCAAGTCAGATTGCGGATTTCTATGTACCAAAGCAGTTCGGTTCGACACTACAAACTCAGAATTTAATTCAGAGCGAGTTAATACGCGTTCTTCGTAACTCACACAGTTACGCTGAGACCCTTAAACCAGAGGATAATCAAGAAAGTCCAAACCAGTAGGAAGCATTTCATACCCCGCTAACACGCGCGGTGACGCGCGTGTTCAAGCCTTACAATAGCGCGCGCGTCTCGCGCGTGCTATAGTAGTCACGCGCGTACTATAGTACCCCTTTCGCGCGTGCTTCCATCATACCCAAATGCATACCGGCATTATCTATGGGTAATACAGTTTCATCGTCCGCATAGTTTTTGGCACTACTATATTTCCAATCTATAGGATTGGTAACAAAACCTTGTTTTACAGGATTATTGTGGATGTAATTTATCTTTCGTTGTATCACTATATCACTCCATAACTCAATAGGTTTATTGTGATGTTGCCAAAACTGTCTTTTTTCCACATTGCTTGTGGTTTGGCCAGCGCGTTCCATCATCTGCAACAACCATTCTTTTCTGCTTTCCTTTGGGTTTTCTGCTATGGCTTTTATCATTTTTCGTGCGGTAAAGCCTTTAAAGTCTCGTAATAAACCCGATGGATCGTCATGATCTGATCTAAATACTAAATGAACATGATTTGGCATAAAGCAATACGCAAATACCTCCATTCCTTTTTCTTTTCTGCAATACGTTATGGCATTGGCTAGTATTGAAAAGTAGGACTGACGCGTAAATACATCAATCCAATATACCACAGCAAAGCTTACAAAGTAGGCTGCGGTAGGATTTCGAAATTTGTATTTTCTGCTCATGGTTTTTTCTGCTTTAGCACAGTGCGCCTAGCACGCGCATCACGCGCGCGCTAACTTTTGTTTAAGCACAATAGCACGCGCATCACGCGCGTGCCTCAGGCTCATCAACATCAGGCTCATCAACATCAGGTTCCTGTGGGCCGGTTTGCGCATTGCGGTTGGCATCCACAATCCAGTTGTTTATGGTATCGGCGATGTTCTTAAAGTTAGCATCCTTAAACTGCACCACAGCAACATGGTAATTCACTAACTTATTATTAATCACATCCAGCAATTGAGGCTTTATGTCTGAGGCCGATTGGGTATTTTCCTTACGGTTTTCGATAGCCTGGTCGTAGGCAATCTTTTTCGTTTCAAAAGCGTGTTGTGCTTCACTAAGACGGCTCACAGTATCCTTCATATGCGTTAGTGCCTCAATATCGGCTAAAGCTTCAGGGGTCGCAAAATCTTTTAAAAGCGACTGCATATTTCCACTTTGCGCATCGTAGCGATAATTAGCAATTGCTAACCCGTATTTGTTAAAGATAGTGAGTAGCCGCTGTGCCGGTTCGCGTACCTCGGCAGCCGCAATACCGGCATAGCCCTTTA
>CAYNUR010000256.1:0-1976 GCA_964400435.1 uncultured Candidatus Peribacteria bacterium | reverse complement strand
GATTTTCTAATGCATAATGCGGGTTTAACCATTACTTAACACATAAAGTGCAAATTAATTGGCATTTTGCCTCTCCCCAAAAAAAACGAGGTAGTTTTATGGCCTGTACCCTGTAAGAGATAACACATCTCTAAGCTTATTTGCAAACGCTGTAGAAGCCTGTAGCTTTTAAAACCCTATTACAACACTAACATATTATGGACGAAAACACTGCGATTGACATAGACGCTGTAAATGCGAAAATTGCCCAAGAAAGCGCTTTTATCGACCTGCTTACGGCAGAGATGAACAAGGCCATTGTAGGCCAAAACCACATGATAGAGCGCCTGCTTATTGGGCTGTTAGGGCAGGGACACATTCTGTTAGAAGGCGTTCCGGGCTTAGCCAAAACCTTAGCCATTAACACTCTGGCTAAAGCCGTAAAAGGCAGCTTTAGCCGCATTCAGTTTACCCCCGACCTTTTGCCGGCCGATGTAGTAGGTACCCTAATCTACAACATGAAGGAAAATGACTTTTCCATAAAAAAAGGCCCCATTTTTGCCCACTTTGTTTTGGCCGACGAAATTAACCGTGCCCCTGCCAAAGTACAATCCGCCCTCTTAGAAGCTATGCAAGAGCGGCAAGTCACCATTGGCGAAGAAACCTTTCCGCTAGAAGCTCCTTTTTTAGTGATGGCTACCCAAAACCCCGTAGAACAGGAAGGCACTTACCCCTTGCCCGAGGCACAGGTAGACCGCTTTATGCTAAAAACCGTAATAACCTATCCCAACCTAGAAGACGAGCAGCGTATTATTCGGCAAAATCTCAACGGCACCACTCCTAGCATACAACCTGTAGTGAGCTTATCTCAAATTTTAAGCGCCCAACAAGCCGTACGCCAGGTATATATGGATGAGAAGATTGAAAAGTATATTTTAGACTTGGTGTTTGCCACCCGCTACCCCAAAAAGTACAACCTGCCACAGCTTAAACTCCTCATCAACTTTGGAGCCTCACCACGGGGCAGCATCAATCTGGCCAATGCCTCGCGCTGCTATGCCTTCATCAAACGAAGAGGCTACGTAATACCCGAAGATGTACGCGCCGTAGTGCACGACGTGCTCCGCCACCGTATTGGCGTCACCTACGAAGCCGAAGCCGAAAACATTACCTCCGAAAACCTTATCGACCAAATTGTTAACGAAGTAGAAGTACCGTAGCCACCCCCTATTGCCTCCACTCTTATGGATACCAAAGCCCTACTTAAAAAAGTACGCACCATCGAAATTAAAACTCGGCGCTTATCCGACCATGTCTTTGGCGGAGAATACCATTCCGCTTTTAAAGGCCGCGGGATGACGTTTAGCGAGGTACGGCAATACCAGTTTGGCGACGATGTACGCGCGATTGACTGGAATGTTACGGCCCGCTACCACGAGCCTTTTGTAAAAGTATTTGAAGAAGAGCGCGAGCTTACCCTGTTATTACTGGTAGATGTAAGCGGTTCCGAACTTTTTGGCACCACACAGCAATTTAAACAAGAAATCATCACCGAAATTGCGGCTACCCTAGCCTTCTCTGCCCTGCAAAACAACGACAAAGTGGGGCTCATGCTGTTTTCTGAAACAGTAGAACGTTTTATTCCGCCCAAAAAAGGCAAACGCCATATTTTGCATATTATCCGCGAATTGTTGGAGTTTACCCCTCAAAGTCGCCAAACCAACTTGGCCGAAGCCCTAAAGTTTTTAACCAACGTACTCAAGAAAAACGCCATTGTTTTTGTCCTCTCCGACTTTATGACCTCGGCTTACGATAACACCTTGCGGGTTGTGGGCAACAAACACGATGTTACCGGCATACGGGTTTTTGATGCCCGCGAAAAAGCACTCCCCAACTTAGGAATGGTACACATGCAAGATGCCGAAACCGGAGCACTACAATGGGTAGATACCCGCTCCAAAAAGGTGCGCCATGCGTATGGCCAGTATTATAAAAAC
>CAYNUR010000255.1:0-1980 GCA_964400435.1 uncultured Candidatus Peribacteria bacterium | reverse complement strand
ATTGCAAGATGACGTTGTGGAACCATTCAGAAGTAATTTCCCTCATACCTTCAGGACATTCTGTGCAATGCAAAGTTGGCTGGTCTTTTCCTGCGAAGAAAGGCGACAGGGCAGGACAGCCACGGTCACGATCTAAGATTCGTAGCATGAATTCGGAAGCATCTTCTTGTCGCTTGTTGTAATATTTCTTCCAGAAAAGGTAGGGAGCAAGGGCACGCCCCGGTGGTGGAGTCAGGGCTGCACAATATGTGACGGCGAGCCTGTCTTGGTCCAGCAACGCGCGAGCGCGTGCACTCTCTTGATGGTTGCCTGATAGTGACGTCGCAACTTCCCACAGTGTACCACCACGCTGCGTGTGCGAGCTTGACGGGGCATACATTTCTGCATTGGCAGTGCACAACTCTTCGAGAGTGCGGCGAACGATCGGGACTGCAAAAAGGGCTTGCAGCGAGGCATTGATAAAGCATTGATTGCCAGTGCGGATGAACGGACGTGGACGCGTGTCTGCAAGCGGGCGGGCGAAGAGGGTACAGGGATTAGCAGGATCATGAGATACGGAGCTTGATGCGTCGGATGTTGAAGTCGCGGACGACGGCTCTCGCGACGATGCTGCTGGTAGTTCCGTGTCTTGCGCATTCGTTTCGTTTTTGTCGGGCTTAGCGTCATCGGCGCTGGCGTGTGGATGCTTCTCTAATGCTTGACGTTTAGTCATGGGTGCGTTTTCGCTTGCCTCCGTACGAGCAGAATGCGCCTTAGCTGGCAATGCGCCAAACTCATATATTCCCTGCGGACATGCGCTACAGTCTGAGCATGACCTTTTTTCAAAGTCGTTGTCGATGCGGGGGCTTTTCTCCCCGCGCTTCTGCATGCAAGGAAAGCAGAGCCACATCCCTTCGCTCGATGTGCGCGGCTTTCCAACTGGTTGTGCCTGCGTCGACGACGATGAGGATGCCGATGCTTGTGTAGAAGTTGCAAATGCTCCACTCGTCACTGTCTTGGCTATAGTGCTACCCAGTCGGCGTGGTGCTTTCGATGCTAGGATATGGAGATGGCCGTGCAGTTCGCGCGCATATTGCTTCGGGTCAAACTGCATTCGTTCAGATCTTTCCGACAAAACTGCGCCAAGCAATGTGGCGATTTCGTTGCCCACTGCATCATAGCCTTTAACGGAAGCTTTTTTCACGCGGTCTACGTCCGTAGGATGCACCGTAAGGTGTCCAGACCGACTGCCGCCTGACGCGAACTTCCCTCCAGTGGCGGAGTGTTGTACCACAATGCGCTCTATGGCTAGCTTCCACTGGTGATCACTGAAACGTTGCGGATCTAAATATGGAAAAGAAGTCTGCTCGATTGCTCGGTGTGAAAGATCGCTTGGCGCGTCGAGTCGTTGCTTTTTTGGATGGTCTGTTGCATCCATGTCCCCCAATTCTTCGACATCATCGGGCTCTTCGAGCGTTTTACGCTTCGCTGCTGCCTCTTCCTCAGTAGCATCACGGATGACCGGCCCGCTCTTGCTCGTCGTGGTGCCGATGGGGACCGCATGCGCGTTCTTGCTTACGACTTCTGCAGGTGGAACTCGGCGTCGTTTCAGCGCTGGCAACGCGGGGTCTCGCTCGATCTCACGTATCACGGGTTGCGAAGCGCTGGCTGCTCTGGAACCTTCAGCTGTCAATTCCGCTGTCGGTGCATTTGGTTTTCGTCGCGCTGGATCAAGTTCTTTTGTTCTTGTATTAACAGCGCTAGCGGCCCTAGCGCGGTCCTTCCATTGAATCACTTTTTCACAGTCATCACAAGTTTCGCAAGCGTTGTAATGACGCGGGCAGCCTGCCCAGAGAGAGTCATATCGATTGCTGCCTGGATCAATCACGGACGCAGGAAAAGGACAGGACGTTAATGCATTTGCACTTGCTGTTCGTCGCGCTGCGTCTTCTTCTTCTTCAGCGGAACGTGTCGGAAATTTGCCGCTGACATTCTTGGAGC
>CAYNUR010000254.1:0-1988 GCA_964400435.1 uncultured Candidatus Peribacteria bacterium | reverse complement strand
TGGCTCAAGGTCTCGGGATTCGGGCGAGTGAGCTCGTGGAAATGATGGGCGACCCTGAACTCTCCGACGATTAACTGCAGTGCCTTGCGCGAATGTGAGGCCAGCGAGGCCTGTTGCCGATTTGCTTCCGAGTTTCCAGCTCAATCCGAAGTACAGCTGATGCGTTTGAATGCGGGCTGACCAGCCCGTGGATTTGCTGAGATGGCAGTTGCTGTAGGCGCTTTTTGTCTGTAAGTCCGACAGATTTGCTCGATATCGAAGCGATTTTAATTTGAATGCGTGGCCGGCAAACCAGCCACATTTCATTCGAATTAAGGAAGTTTGATGTCGAAAACGTATCTGACGACGGAGGCGCTCGCCGAGCGTATCCATTACAACCCTCGGACCATCCGAACACATCTGAAAGATTCCGTGTTGTTGGAGGGAACACATTATTTTCGCCCGTTTGGCGGCCGAAAGATTCTCTATATCTGGGAAGTCATCGAGCGCGACATGATGAAAACGGCAAATGATGATTTGTCGATTCCCATGGCATCAGGGGATGTTTGTCATGGCAGTTAACGTGAGGAAGCGCGACGAAACGGGGAAACTCTATTTCGATTTCAGGTTCCGTGGCGTTCGCTGCCGCGAGTACACCGCGCTAGATGACACAAAGCCGAATCGAAAGCGAGTTGAAGAGCTTGCTCAACGCATGTCTGCTGAGATGACGTTGGGAACATTTGATTACGCAAAGTACTTTCCAAATAGCCCCCGCGCATCGACGTTTGAGCGTATTGATCAAGGACGATCTGCCGATATTCCTTTGTTCTCCGAGTTCGCACCTAAGTGGATTGAGGCCAATGAGCCTCGGTGGCGTATAGCGACTCAGCAGACCAACAGAGGCACGGTGACAAGGCATTTGCTCCCCGCATTCGGAGGCAAAATGCTGGATCAAATTTCGAAGGCTGATGTTCTGGATTTCCGAGCGGCGCTCTCCAAGGTGCCGGGCCGGAATGGGAATGCCACGCTGTCCGCAAAGACCATCAATCACACGCTCAGCGTCCTGTCGATGATTATGGTTGAGGCCAATGATCGCTATGGGTGTGGCAACCCAGTAGAAGGTATCAAGCGACTTCGACAAGACCGGCCGGACATAGAACCATTCTCATTGGATGAGGTGATGGCAATCATCAACGGTGTGCGAGCGGATTACCGAAATTATTTCTTAGTGCGCTTCTTCACTGGCATGCGAACGGCTGAGGTCCACGGGCTGAAATGGCGCTTTGTCGACTTTGAGCGCAAGCAAATCCTGGTCCGCGAGTCGTTCCACCATGGTCGAGAGGAAAAGCTTAAAACGGCTGGCTCAATGCGTGAGGTCGATATGTCCACCGTTGTCTTCGATGCGTTGACGGCGCAAGCGACCCGAACGCGCAGTTCTAGCCCATACGTGTTCTGCACCAGGGCAGGGACACCGTTGGACACAAAAAATGTAACGGACCGTGTGTGGTACCCGCTATTGAACTATCTCGGACTCCGACGAAGGCGCCCGTATCAGTGTCGGCATACCGCCGCGACGCTCTGGCTCGCTGCTGGTGAGAATCCAGAATGGATCGCCCGACAGCTTGGACATGTCGATACACAGATGTTGTTTCGTGTGTATTCGAGATACGTGCCGAATCTCACACGAACAGATGGAAGTGCGTTTAACCAGTTGTTGAACGCCAGGGTCGGGCAGCCGTTGAATTTTCATCCGAAAGATGACGGAGGTCCCAATGTGTAATCTAGATCAAAACGGCATGCGGTCTAACGGCTCCTCAATTTCTGAGGAGCGCAAAGTGCGTCGCAGAGCCGAGGCGTTGGCCCTGATGGCAGCTATTCCTCCAGGACGAGCTCTTGTGCCTTTTCTTACTGCCGATCCGGCTGTCAGCAACATTGAAGCGATTGCGTGTTGGATGCGTGGTTTGCCAGGCCATGAGACGTTGTCATTGGGGTTGCTGCATCAGGCTCTC
>CAYNUR010000253.1:0-1990 GCA_964400435.1 uncultured Candidatus Peribacteria bacterium | reverse complement strand
CCCACAAGGGCGGGCTCTGTTTATTTTGGCTTTATATTGTTGATTATTTAGTGAAATTTTGCTATAATTATTAGATTTATTTGAAACAAAAAACAAAAATGAAAAAGATAGGATTCTTCAAATCATTTATTTCTGTAATTTCTGCCACTGCTGTTGGGGCTATTTTATTGAGTATTAACGCTGCTTTTGGTGCAAATCCTCCTTCAGAAGCTCCTCCGGGGAATACTATTTCGCCTACTTTTGATAATGCAACAATTGATAATGACCTTGAAGTAGGTGGTGATAGTACTCTCGATGGTGAAGTGAACTCGAATGATGGAACAATTGAGGTTACGAGTAACGTACAAATTGTAGATGGATTCACTCCAAGGGATCTGCTGATTAGTGGTGATACCGTTTTGAATGGGGATGTCTATTCTTCAGTGAGTAACAATGTAGTCATTAACGATGGATTGAGAGTTGTTAGCAGACTCTACACTAATGAAATATGGCCAGATAGTATTACAGATACAATTAGTTTTGTTACAGATGAAGGAGTTGCGATTGGAGGTGTTGATCCTGGAAGGGAGGCAAGTGCAGGGGGAAATGGAAGCTTGAGTTTAATAGATGGTCTTAGCATTGCAAGTGATATTATCAGAATTCATGATGGAACTGCCGCATCTAGATGGTTAGACCTCGCTTACAATAGAATAACTTCAACGGGTACTTCATTAAACTTAAACCAAACTGGCGGGCAAAAAACAATTATTGGTTCAAGTGGAGTGAATTCTGATGTTGATATATTTGGAGATGTAAATATGCCAAATAACTATTTAAATGTTGGTAATATTGATACTGAACAAATGGATATCAATCATAGATGGTCATCATTGAATATTGATAGCGAGACTGCAGCAAACAATGGCGGAGGAGCATTTACTATTCAATCCAAGGATTACCCAAGTAATACACTTTCAATGGACTACTTAGGGATACAGAAATTTGGATCTTACTTAAGGCTTAATACAAATTACAACACTGGAGATGTAGTAATAGGGAGCAGCAGTTATCCTAGTGACTTAACCGTAAATGGTAATACTACCTTTGAAGGAGATATTAACTTGGATGGTACACTTGGAGCTGATGGTCTTTATTTCCCAGTGACAAAGCAAACTGCATGGAAATATACCACAACTGCAGGTTTTGACAGTATTGACGTTTCATGCCCAACAAATACTACAAGAATTAGCTGTGGTGGATATTTTAACAATGGTGCACAAACAATTATGGGCATATTTCCTAGCGATACATATACAACCTGTAGAACTTACGGGCATATTGATTCACCTGGGGCTACATTAAGAATGTACGCATATGCTTTATGTGTTCCATATTAAGCTGACTGAAAAAGAAACTCAATTGTTTCTACACAATCACTAACTTTTTCCTCAGACTCAAGTTGATTACAGATATTTGAATCATTTTGCTCAATTGCTAGATCTACGACTACATTATAGATACAAGTTTCTCTAAGATTTTGATCTTGCAACTCTTTACATATTTCCGAATTTCCTTCGGAAATAGCTCTTGAGGTCACGTCTTGATTTTGTTCATCTAGCTCATTCATTTCTGTTCGAATTTCGAGTCTTTTGTTTTCAAAATCTATTTTTTCTTCAACCTCTTTCTCACACTGTTCTTTAAATCGATCGTCTTCAATCTCATTACATTTTGATGAGTCTTTATCATTGACTGCGGATCTAGTTATTTGAGTGTTAATAACTATGTCCCTACATTCATCTTGCTTTACATCGTCGAGAATGTCACCGCAGAGCTCTAAGTCTAAATTTTCAACCGCACGACTTAAAATATTATTATCTAGAAATTCATCAGAATTATCTAAGGGACTATCGTTACCATTTGAATTCTCATTTTCAGGATTTTCTGAACTATTATTTTCAGAAGTGACGTTTTCACTATTTGAATTCGTTTCTTCATTATTTTGAGGTTCTTG
>CAYNUR010000252.1:0-2010 GCA_964400435.1 uncultured Candidatus Peribacteria bacterium | reverse complement strand
CGGAGATATTAGCCCAGCTCGATGCATTGCTAAGGGAAATACTGACTTTCTTTTATTCTTGAATGCTGTGATTTGGGATGATGGATTTTATGAAGGTGTGATTGAACCTTGGAATGATGTGATTTCAAGAAACATGTGCCATACAAATGATATTATTCTTTTAATTCGTCAAAGAGATAAGATCAGGAAGTATATTCGTGATGCTTTCTTGACTTGTAATAACCAGAAATTGCCGAATATGTTGAGAGCTTATCAAGAGGTAAATATGGAAATCTATTATGCAAGGAATGTTGTTGATGGAAGCGTTGTTCTAAGCTTACCTCTTCCTGGAGTAAATACTGTAGGTCCTTTCGAGGATGATGAGGATTTATATACTCCTAGAGAAACACTTTATGAAGATATGCAGGATAGATTTGTTGGGACAGGAAGTTTCTCTAGATTATTTGCAGGAGGTGCTGGTTTTACTCAATTTGAATTTGATGTTTTATTTGAGGAACTTGAAGTTAAATATGCAGACAGAAAGAGAAGTTATGTAACATGCGATAGCTCATCTTGGGATGTTGTAGCTGATAAATGGGAAGAGTTTATTGATACTGCTGGAGGTATTACACCTGCTTGGAATAATTTGGAAAAAACTGCTGGAGGTGGGATTGAAAAAATTACTGAAGCAGCAACTGATTTCACATATGAGAACTTTTTTGAAGGAATGTTTCAGGCTAGTTTAAATAATCAGGACCTTGAAAAGGGATTTGATGCAATTTTAGAGAATTTACAAGAATATGATCCTAGCTCACCTGATTTTTCTGGTCCGCCAACTTATGGAAGTTTACTGGGCTCAGTAAGTAAAGAACAAACAAGATTTGAGATAGATACTGTAAAAACTCAAATGGAGGCAAATTTTACATCTTTATATAAAAATACCGGAGATGAGACTGTGGAAGTCCTCGTTGATGAACTGGAAAACTTAAATAATGCTTTACTTAATAGTGTTGAACCTTTGGGTAAGATTCTGAATTGTGCGAACACAATGAATTTGAGACAGTGTGGAGGTTAAGCTAGAAACTAAAGACTCTAAGATTTAAAATCTTAGAGTCTTTGGCTTTTCTAGGGCATTTTCTTGTTCACCTGGGCAAGGTGAACTTTTTTGTACTAAGTTTGCGGGCAACAAACCTAAGGGCATCGAAGATTTTTATAATTAAATAGACTGTTTTTGTACTAATCCTAACGCAATTCCTTTCATCTTTTCTCTTATATTTTGTCCATCCGCTACTCCGTTTAATTCAAGAGTTAGATCATTGATTTCTGAGATACAATATGGGCAATTGTGTAAATTACTTGATACGCACTTCCCACATGATAAGCAGTGAACAATCATCGGTGTCTGAAGAGTTAAATAATATAATAGTGGTCAGGTTCGTGTTCACCAGTTACTTTTTTTTGTGATTTAGGAGTTTCTGGAGGCTCAGGAGTTTTAGTTTTTTCAGTGATATCTAAATCGAACGTCTTATCTTCTTCTTTAGAACCATTTTCATCTTTTTGAACTTTCTCTTTACGTGGTTGTTCACTTTTTTGAGATTGTGTTTTTTTCTTTGACTCTTGTTTTTTCTTTGGTTGAGTACTTTGCTGCTCAATGAATTCATTGATATCGCTTTCTTTGACTCTATAAACACGTCCCAATTTAATTCCTTTTAACTTTCCGTTTCGAATGTATTTAAGAATTGTGAACGGGTGAACTTGCAAAATTTTTGCAACTTGATCAGTGGTAAAGAATTTTTCGTCCATCGAAAGTTTTAATAATTTTAGACCTAGTCAATTAATTTAATTAAACTAGAAATAATTTTATCACAGTCTTGGACGTCTTTCAATCCACTAACTTGTTTTAAAATAACCTTACGCACCGAAAGTTATCACAATAATTTTTAAGTTTCAAACTTTTTTAACTATTTCCCTATTTTATAGTTGATTTTATTTTGTTTTTATTAGGTTTTAACATTTTTAGTTAATTTAACT
>CAYNUR010000251.1:0-2012 GCA_964400435.1 uncultured Candidatus Peribacteria bacterium | reverse complement strand
CCCAAAATACTATTTATATAAAATTACGAATTATTATTACGTTTTATTTTCACATTGTTGCAGTGTATTTTCACATTGTTGTATTGGCAATTAACATTGTCTTATGTGTTTTTAACATTGTTGTATTAGCAGTTCACATTTTTACATATTCATTAAACATTATTACAATATCATTTAACATTCTTGTACACGCAATGCACAATGTTATATATGCACTGTACAATGTTGTATATATAGCTAACATTGTTAAAGTGTCGTGTAACATTTTTAAACATGCACTACACAATGTTATATATGCAGCTAACATTGTTAGAATAGCGTGTAACATTTTTAAATATGCACTGCACAATATTGTATATGCAGTTCACATTTTTAAGATAGTTTGGAATATTATTAAATATGAGTTACATAGTATAGCGTACTCATTACACAATAACTCACCACGGTTTCACATTCTTCTACTTCCTTTCACTATTGTTCTATTACGGCTGCACATTCTTTTGTGAGGTGGATTGGTTTTTACCGTAGCATTTTTTGTGTTGCGCACCTTGTACTTTAGCAGCGTAAATTGGGCCATAAACCTTTATAACGCTTCAGGCTTTTAAAAAGGTAAAACGTACGCACACACCATGCCATTTGCACAACAACTCTTCACCTTCTACCTAAAAGCTAGCATACACGTAGCTTTAGCGGCTACTGCACTGGCAGCGGCTACAATGGTGTTGCTGCACCTTCCGGAGAACGTCTTGCTTTTGGCCTTTGTGTTTTTTAGCACCGTAGTAGGCTACAACTTTGTAAAGTATGGGGTAGAGGCGCATAAGTACCCCATAGCCTCTCGGCAGTACTACAAAACCATACAGCGCTTTAGCCTTTTGTGTGCCGGGGCGGCACTGTATTGCCTAAGTCAACTTAGTATAGCCGTTTGTGTAGCGGTGGGGGTGTTGGCCCTTCTCTGTGTGTTATACGCCGTACCGGTATGGCCCGGCACACAAAATTTAAGAAGCCTGGGTGGGCTTAAAATATACCTCGTGGCCCTGGTATGGACGGGGGTTACGGTGGCACTACCCCTTATAGCGGCCCAACATGCGGTGCACTGGAATGTATGGGTGTTAGCCCTGCAGCGCTTTCTATTTGTGTTAGTATTGCTATTACCTTTTGAGATTAGAGATTTACCCCAAGACGATAGCCGGCTGCGTACCTTGCCCCAAGTACTAGGCGTAAAAAATACCCAACGGCTGGGGGTAGTACTAGCCCTGGTAATGTTTGGGCTTACCTTTTTAAAGCAGGGGTTTACACCTTGGGAAGTGGTGCTAAGGGCGGGGCTCAGTGGACTTTTAATTGGAATGGGGTGGTTTCAAAACAAAAGCCAGTCTCCTTATTTTGTTTCCTTTTGGGTAGAGGGGGTTCCCATAGCATGGTTGGGGGCGGTAGCAGTAGCGGAGGTGCTTGGCTAACAGGGGCAGCTCTTAACCCTGCAACCCTTCCGGATTTTAGAACTCTGGAAGGGCTATAAGCTAAATTTTATTTATTCCCGCGAAAGCCGAAGTTTACTGAAAAATAAGGTTATATGATATGGATTCCCGCGAAAGCGGGAATGACAAGTACCGAAAAGTACTCGCTCCGCGAAGTCTTTCGTACACTTATGGTTTAAACGCTTGTAAGGGCTGTGTTAGGGCTTTGCCTGTGGGTCGTCCTTAGGTTTTTCTTCCTCTTTAGAGGCGTCTTTAAATTCTTTTATTCCGCTACCCAAGCCTCTCATGAGTTCCGGAATTTTTTTGCCTCCAAAAAGTAACAGAAGAACTACTACAACAAGTACAACCTGCCAGGGGCCTACTACACCTAAAAAAATGTTTTGTGCTATCATACCAATAAAAGCCTTAAAATAAAGCACAAAACTACAAAACTGCAGCGTAGGCCGAGGGGTCGCCGTGGAAATTTAGCCCCGGCAAAATAAAATCTAAGACTATCTTTGTGCGTTATGACACAGAAAGGCAAAAAGAGAAAAGCTATAC
>CAYNUR010000250.1:0-2022 GCA_964400435.1 uncultured Candidatus Peribacteria bacterium | reverse complement strand
CCAGGCATTGCATCAAGAGGTATCTGGGAGGAGAGGACCCACCATGAAGGAGCCAATATACTACATTTTATCACTAAAACATTTTCAGATTTTCGGTTTCTTAGATCAGTTTTGAGGGCATGCCCGAGCTTCTTGATGAGGGAGTCCAGCTTCTTGATGGAGGTGTCCATGAGGTTCCAGGCCAGTGCCCCCAGGCATTGCATCAAGAGGTATCTGGGAGGAGAGGACCCACCATGAAGGAGCCACCTTTAAAACAATATTATTCTTTGCTCGTATTTGTAAACTGACAGACCACTTTTCTAATAAACATTTTTTTTTCTTTTCTTTTTGCCATTTAAGTTTGCTAGCAACCAATAAACAAGTCTAAGAATGCCAACCAAGCGCAAGGGTAAGCTGGCTCCATATCTTTCAAAATAGTGACCATGGCTACCATTTCATCCACGAGAAAGAGGACCTCGCCACCGATGCCAGGCTTCAGACTTTGGCCCAGGACCAGAGTGTGACCCATATTGAGAGGGACCTTATCTTATACATTCTTATACATTCCTCCTCACATAACTACTTAATACTTTAATGTTCAATTAATAGAATTCGGACAACTAAACTCTAAATAAATGTTGGTCACATGAAAGAGCAAGCCATCACAATTTTGCATTTTTAGTATTTTTTTTAATTTTTACAGTGCAACCCAACAACATAAGGGGGTGTTGGAGAATACACAAGACTGGTTGAGAGGATCTAAATACATATCCCCCAGTCTGAAAGAAAGGAAGGAAATATTCCTTGTGGATCTAAATACATATCCTCGGAATATATTGATTCGTTGCTCAATCATTTTCCAAACTTTCATGGGGTTCTCAACCATTTCCAATCAAACTGATGATAATGTCCCTCAAATTAACCATTTCGCCCTGGGAGCCGATCAACCTATTTTTGGCAATGTTCCAATCCAACTCTTTTATCAAATTTCTCAAAAGTTGTACATTATTAAAACACTTCCTTTGATAGATATTGTACATCATTTTCACTGCAAACCACAATGCACACACAAGTTTAGTCTTCTTTCTATGATTGATAGAGAGGTAGATTAGTTCTTTATAAGTTACATTATGACCCAAAAAAGCATTTAGGACCAATATAATGTTACCAAAACTTTCAGTCACCAATGGACAAGTCCTGAAGACATGCTCTAAACTTTGAACCTCTAAACAAACATTTCCATTTTCTAAAGTTGCTAGACATCTTCTTTCTGCATTTTTCCTGTGGATTCTACTTCCTACCGGAAGCATGTCCTGAGTAATTTTCCATGCAAATTCCTTTTCTTCAGCTGTCAGCCCGGATAAAATTTTCCAATTCTTAAAAACGACCTTCCATTTAACATTTACAGACCTCCTCTCGTTTCTTGAAGGAATCAGAGATTGATTTCTATGAGTAATATCTTTAATGAGAAATTCATAAATTACTTTAGCTGGAGCTGTACCTAAACCATTTTCAATTATCTTAATAAAATCGTCTCTATGTCCATAAAGATTTCCAATTAAGTCTTGGTCGTAAAAATCACCATTTCCCGCCCTTAATTCTCTATTCATGTTTTTTATTAATAGTGCCTTAGCCTTAACAATTGGGTTAATCAAACCAAGCCCTCCACTTAAAGTGTTTCTGAAATTTAGGGGTCTTATTGGCTTTTCATTTTCTCCAGCATATATAAAGTCTATTGCTTTAGACAGAATCTTATTCAACATTTTTCCATCTAATTTTATAAACTGGGCTGTGAACCAAAGCTTGGAAAATAAATAAGTGTTCACATAATAAGCCTTCTGAAAAAGTGTACCCCTTATGCCAAATGCTTTATGAAGAGCATCAAAAAAGCACTTCTGAACAAGATCACTATTTATTTTTTCTAAAGAATCTGTGTTACTAAACACACCTCCCACGACCTTCATGGTGCTTTGTACAGTAATCCAGTCTGGCCAACTTTTATAGCTTCTGTGGCTTCCAAATGGTAAAGCCTGACACTTTTTC
>CAYNUR010000249.1:0-2025 GCA_964400435.1 uncultured Candidatus Peribacteria bacterium | reverse complement strand
CCTTATAATAAATAACAACAAGCCTTTAACTTTTTTCCATGGAAATCACATATTTTCACAAAAATTTATCGAAAGACGAGGAGAAAGAGTTTTTTGATTATCTTAGTCAAAAAACATCGGCCATAGAAAACCTACTTACAAAATTCGCAGATGACGCAAAAGTCCTGAGAGTTTCCATCGAAAAGTTTGAAAAGCACACAGCATTTGAAGTAGAAATGCAACTTTCTTTACCTGCAAAAAATCTTGTTGCGAAAGAAGCAAGTCACCACATTACTAAAGCAGTCGATCTTTCTAAGGACAGACTTATTAATCAACTCAAAAAGCATTTAGCTATGTTGAGAAAAGATAGATCACACAAATCGATTAGAAAAAATAATGTAGAGGCAACAAATTTAATCACTCATGAGCAATAATAAAGCCATAAGAGACGGGGAAAAGGTAGCAAAGAAAAGTATCTTCCACCTGATGATTTTGGCTACAATCAAATTTGTAATCGGATTCATTACAGGTTTACCAGTCTTGATTGCTGATGGAATCAGTACAATTGCTGACACCTTAGGAGTTTTTGCCTCATACTTTGGGCTTAAGTTATCTCGTAAAAGTGCAGACAAACATTTCGAGTATGGATATTACAAATTCGAAACATTTGCTGCACTTGTCGTGTCCCTCGGAATAGTAACTTTAAGTATCCTAGTTTTTTTAGATGGAATCGAAACTTTCCAAAACCCGAGTGAAGGACAATTCCAAATTTTAGCAATTCTAGCCACGTTAACAGCAATATTTCATTCACATCGACTCGCTAAAGAGTTAAAAGAAGCTGGAGAAAGAACAAACTCACTTTCTCTTTTAGCTAATGCACGTGATAAAAAAGTTGACGTTTTTGCTGGAATAGCAATTCTAATCTCGGTTGTCGCAAATTATTACGAGATAGCATATATAGAGGGAATCGTTACTATCTTTATATCTCTAATAATCTTTAAAGAAGGAATTTTAAGTAGTAAAGAATCTCTGTTTTTCTTGCTAGACTACTGGAATAATCCAAAACTTCAGAGAAAAATTCGAAAGATTCTTAGAGAAGACAAAGGTTTAGTTCTAGAAGTAAAGAAGCTTCGATTGAGAAGAGCTGGTACATTTGTTTTTGGTGAGGCCTTCTTAGAAATAAATCCCTTTGCTGGTTTACAAGATTTAAGAGATGAATTAGATATTCTTCAAAATAAAATCCAAGAATTAGATCCATACATTAAAGATTTCGCAATCTATACCCACATTGCTAAGTCTCGAAAAGTAAAGGTAGCTCTACCTATTAAATCAGGAAAAGATTTACATGCAAAGTTAGCGCTATCTCTTAAAGAAACTTCTGCATATCTATTTGCTGACTTACATAATGGAGAAGTACAAGAGTTCAAGATTGAAAACATTACAAAAGATCAGAAAAAAACAATCGCTCTCACAAAATTCTTAATGGACAGGAAAATTGACATCCTAATCGATAATGATCTAAATTCTCTTACATACTATTATCTACGCCGGACTCACCATATTTTGATTTATCCTAATTTCTCTGATGTCGATAATGTAAAACAAACTCTCGAATTACTTCTAATAGATACTTAATGATTTGCGTTCCACTAAATATTAAAGATTGCAATAAATTAATTTCTTCAATTGTTGAGTCACAGGTTCATGCAGATATTGTAGAAGTTTATTTTGATTCAATTGAAAATCTCTCCGATGAAAATTTAAAAAAAATATTCGAGATAAAAAAGAAATCATTTTTATATAAATCAGTTTCTGACTATGAACAAATAGAAAAAGTACTCAAGCATAGAGTTGAGTTTATCGATTTAGATTTAAAATCCACTGCCCCATCGATTATTAGTAAAATAAAATCAAATTTTCCAAACACAAAAATTATCATTTCTCACCATGATTTTGAAAAAACTCCTAGTAACAATCAGTTAAAAGAACTTTCGCAAGAAATGTTAGAAAAAGGAGTATTTTTTGATGGTTCGTCTATAGCAGGTT
>CAYNUR010000248.1:0-2027 GCA_964400435.1 uncultured Candidatus Peribacteria bacterium | reverse complement strand
ATTCTAGGGTGGGGAATTTATGTTGTTCCAGCAATCTTTATTTTGGTTTCTTTGATGCTATTTCTTTCTAAGAAAATTCATTTTGGGAGTTCTAGAGTTGTGGGGCTTTTCTTTTTTATGATTTCAGTTTTGAGTGTTTTGCATTTATCAGTTCCGATTGAGTCAATTTTTGATTACGCAGCTGAAGGGAGATATGGAGGTTACGTTGGTTTTGTGACTAATTTTTTATTAATTGAAGTTTTGAATATTGGGAGAGTTGGAGCTTCAGTAATTTTTGTTGCTTTGTTTTTAGTGTCTTTGGTTTTGATTTTTGAAGTTTCCTTGAAGGAAATATTGTCTTTGATTGTTCCAAAAGTGAAAATTGAAATGGCTGCAGAATCAAAACGATCAAAGAGAAGTCGTAAAAAAGATGAAGTTGAGAGTGAACTTGATCAAATTGAGGAACAGCCTGAAATTATGATTCGAAAATCTCAAATTGGTAGTAACAAGAGAAGTTCCAGTGATGAAGAAAAGAGTTCTCATAGCGCTAAAGAAGTTGATGTAGATGAAGTTACAGAAGAAAACTTGAAAATGAATTTTGGTGAATCTGATGATGAGGTTTCTAAAGAATTGAATAAAAACTCTAGTAATGTTGATGATTATGAGTGGGAATTTCCTTCTCTTGATTTACTTGCTGAAGGAGATAGTAATATTGAGGCAGATGAAGATTTATTGAAGAAGAATGCTGATAAAATTAAGAAGAAATTAATGCAGTTTGGAATTGATGTGAAGATGCATGAAGTTAATGTTGGTCCAACAGTGATTCAGTATACTTTGAAACCTGATGAAGGTGTTAAGCTTTCAAAGATTACTTCATTGAAAAATGACTTAGCTCTTGCTCTTGCTGCTGAAAGAATACGTATTGAGGCTCCAATTCCTGGTAAGTCTTTAGTTGGGATTGAGGTAGCTAATGAATATAGAGCTGTAGTTCATTTGAGAGAAATTTTGGAAAGTGCGACTTTTACAGATGCCCGTTCGAAATTGACAATGCCTTTGGGAAGAGATGTTTCAGGTAAGCCGATTATTGCTGATTTGGCTAGTATGCCGCATCTTTTGATTGCTGGGGCGACCGGTAGTGGTAAGTCTGTTGCGATGAATTCATTTTTGCTTTCACTTCTTTATCAGAATTCTCCGAAAGATTTGAGACTGATTATGATTGATCCTAAAAGGGTAGAGTTGAGTTCTTACAATTCTATTCCACATCTTTTAAACCCTGTAATTGAAGATCCTGAAAAAGCTTCTATTGCTTTGAGATGGGTTGTGGCAGAGATGACTCGAAGGTATACTGAAATGTCGCGCAAAAGAGTTCGTAATATTTCCGAATACAATGAATTAAAGGAGGTAACTCCATGGCCGAAGATTGTGGTTGTAATTGATGAATTAGCTGATTTGATGATGGTTGCAGGAAAGGAAGTTGAAGCTTCGATTTGTAGAATTGCTCAAATGGCTCGTGCGGTTGGAATTCACTTAATGATTGCAACTCAAAGACCTTCAGTGGATGTAATTACAGGTTTGATTAAAGCTAATATTCCGTCGAGAATCTCTTTTGCGGTAAGCAGTTCTATTGATTCGAGAACAATTTTGGATGCTACAGGTGCTGAAGATTTGCTTGGAAGAGGGGACATGTTGTATTTGCCTCCAGGCATGAATAAGAGTGTGAGAATTCAAGGTATTTATGTATCAAATGATGAAATTAATAGAGTTACAAATAGGGTGAAACTTACTGTTGAGCCCGACTACAATGATAATATTACTTCACTTGAAACTGCAAAAAAATCTTTAAATGGTTTACCAGATTCTCAAGCTGGTAATAGTGAAGATGCAATGTATGAAGAAGCATTTAAGTTGGTTCAGGAGGCACGAAAAGCTTCTGCTTCTTTATTGCAAAGAAGACTAAAGGTAGGATATGCGAGAGCAGCGAGATTGATTGATTTGCTTGAGGAAAATGGAGTGGTTGGTCCGGCAAATGGCGCTAAACCTCGTAAGAT
>CAYNUR010000247.1:0-2031 GCA_964400435.1 uncultured Candidatus Peribacteria bacterium | reverse complement strand
GCTAAGTATTTTATTATTTATAAGAGTTAATTCTATAAAAATCCAACATCAACCTAAAAACTCCACTGATTGACTATAGCAAAAAGACAGATCATCAGAAATCACCTAAAAATTGAGCTAACTACTCTGGAAGTACAGGCCTAGATGCTTTAGACTTACTAATTTCATAGCTTTGAACTTCTTCGGTCATATCATCATTCAAGACTACGATTTTAACACTACTTGCCTCTCTTGAAGCCTCTCTATTCTCAAATCCTAGATTTTCTCTATCAATTAGCCATTGCTCCGTATTAAAAATCTCACCATCCTCATTGAAATAGTGAACATCAACTGGAGCTTGCTCTCTTTCCTTAAGGTCAAATGCAGCATAAAGATGCACTTCATTAAAAGTAAATTCCATTAATTTTATTTCTTCATTCTTTTCCACAGTCTCAGCTCCTTGTGCACTAACAGAAATTGTATTGTTAGTATCAGCAGAGTTATAAGCCTCAGGAGCTTCGACACAAGATAGAGCTGTAGTTCCAATAGTCCCAGCCAAAGCTGCAACTCTCATATGAGCCTTAGAACGATCAACAAAATTAGAAGCAGCATCAAATCCACTATCAATAGTGTCTAAAACTCTTTTTCCAACTTGGGCAGAAATATCATTGATCTTTTTACCAAAGCCTTCTAATCGTTCTCTAATTGTCATTTTTTGTACGCCCATAGACTTAAATTACATTTCGATTATACACCTTTGACTAGTCGGATCAAGAGTTTTAATAGGATAAAATACACAACTTCGGCTTGACTCACTAACTGGTTATTTTATAATAAGATCTATTGACTGTCAACTACATTATTAATAAACTCGTTTTACTTTAATCAAATTGATGAATGAGCGATACAGGACCAGACGCACAAAGTGATAGCGATATTTATACTTCAGACGCTTCAGATGCAGGTGTTGATTATTTTGATGTTATAGACATAAATGATGCACAGATCTTGCATCCAGATACGGCAATGGACACATTAAATAACGCCCTACAAGATGCACATGACAATATTGATGGCCCATGCATTGAAAAGACTTTCTTAGTACCAATAGATGAATCTTTTGGGGCAGAATCAATAGAGATACCTGGATATACCGGAGCTTGTGACAATTTAGGTTATGCTGACGCAAAAAGCGATCACATATTTTTTAAAATTGCAGCTGGTGGTGGAGTCGTTAGAGTAAACTCTTCAATTAGACTAGCAGAAACATTAGATAAGCCAGAAGGGTGGTTTTCAATTGAAGCAATATGTCTAAACAATACAGATTGCGACTTAAATAATGCAACAACAGCAGTAGGATCATTAAGGTTGGGGGATTTCATTTTTCAACCATATGGCAACTTATATGCTGCATCAGTTTTTGATAATAATGAAGCAATTAATGGAGAATCAATTCCTATATATGTTAAGAGAATGAACAAAGAACAAGGAGGAGATGGAGGACTACATGTTTATGTAAAAGACACGAATAAGTTTTTCGAAACGAATCCAGATTTCTCTCAAGAGGTTTCAAACGAGGTTTATCCTGGAAACGATGCCTTCACTTTAATAGGAAAGATTCCTGTCCCGCGTCTTGAAGACGAATTAGATGGAATGGCAACCGTTGCAAATGTAAACTTAGATAGTCTTCGTTTAGAAATTAGTGAAAGAGTATTCCAAACTACTAATGATCAATCTGAGCAAATCGTTGAACCTGACAGTCCTATTGAAAATGAAAGATCACAAAGTGTTTTAGATCCAGGTGCACAAGAAGACATTTACCCAACAAATAATCAAGAATTTGATCAAGGATGTGGATGCAATACTGTTCAACATAGCGAAACAAAGACTCCACCACTAGGAGTAGGAACAAGCTTAGCTACAATTATCGCTATTACACTTTTGATACGAAAATACTCAAACACAACAGAAAAGTTAAAAGGTACATTAATAGCAGAACAACGTAAACTACTCGAGAAAATTCAAGCAATAATAAGAAACATTACAATAAAG
>CAYNUR010000246.1:0-2057 GCA_964400435.1 uncultured Candidatus Peribacteria bacterium | reverse complement strand
ACCAGTGTTATGTTGTGGCGTTCGAAAAAAATCAAGCGTATTGTAAACAGCTCTCTTGCTGGCGAAACGCTGGCAACAGGAGCAGCGTGTGGAGAAATAGTTTATGCCAGGGCTGTTCTAAAAGAGATTTATGGAGAAGTGGTTGACAGGATGCCTGCTATTGTATTTACCGATAGCAACAATTTGTTCCAGGCAGTTCAGAGCACAAAATTGGTGGATGATCCATGGCTTATTCCTGATGTATCGGCAATCAAGCAAGCTGTGGAAGATGGTGTGATTGATGAGCTGAGATTGATCCCAGGGGAGCTTATGCTTGCTAATTGTTTAACAAAGGCCGGCGCATCAGGAAGAATGCTTCTAGACATTATGAGAAGTGGATCTTATGATTTTCCTGGTACATGGCCACAGATGAAGGAAGTGAATATTGAAAGGAAGGAGAATGTTTTGGAATAGTGATATAGACTTGTGATTTTTAAATTATGGGAAAAGGATAGTTTGATCAATGTCATAATATTGATCTAAATTATTCTTTTTCAGATGAAAATGGAGGTTAATATATATAATTAGCAAATCTTCTTTTACTGTAGATACTATTTGTGACAATAGTAGAAGAGCGTAGTGAACATCTCATCGCTGTTGGGCCCAGGGCGATTCTGCAAGGAAACAAAAAATGTCGGGGAGCTCCTTCAACGAACCTCCATCGTTCATCTCAGACGATAAGTCAATGGTGGAATATGAAGAGGATGTTATGATGTGGTCGCGACTTACATCAGTAAAACCTGAGAATCAGGCTGAGGCTATTGTGTTCTTTTTGGGGAAGCAAAAACATCCAGTTAAAGAAAAAATAATGACGTCTATTGGGACACAAATTAAAGACAACAAGGATGGTCTTCAGGAATTGTTGAAATTTCTAAAAACGATATACAAATCTGATGAAATGGCTGAGGCTTTCATGAGGTATGTTGCGTTCGAAAAACGGGGCAGAAATAAGGGGGAAAAACTCAATGAATTCATTGCGGATTGGGAAAATCTTTACGAGAAAGTGAAGCAAAAAGGATGCAGTCTTTCTGACATGGTTCTAGCGTTTAAACTTTTGGAAGCCGCAAAGCTTACAGATATTGAAACCAACCTTGTGTTAACTGGTGTAGACTTTGTAAATGGAAAAAAACAAGGAACAATGCTTTCTCAAGTAAAGGAAAGTCTCCGAAAATTTGTTGGACGTACAGCGATCACAGATGAAAGAAAAGAAGCAGTTGTGAAGGCGGAAAATACATATGTAACAAAGGAAGAACTAGCATTAGCCGTGAAGAAGTTCAAGAAGAGAGAAAGGACGAGATCTAAGTCTGTCGGTGACGACCCAGGTGACAAAAGAGGATCAACCTATAAAGGGAAGAAGAACCCCTTAGGCAGAGATTTTAAGCCTTTGAAGTGCTTCAAATGTAAATGTGATTGTGAAGGAAATTGTAACCACCCATGTGTTTACCATTTAGCTGATAAATGTAACACAAAGTCCGCGGGGGACAAAGAAAAGCCGAGTTTGAACCTTTTTATGAAAAACAGTGTTGAAAACATATTTTTCACTGAATGTAAAAAACGAAGCGAATATGGGGATCGGAGGAAAATGGAGGATTTGGTTTTAATCTCCGAGGATCTTAAAAATTATTGTTTGGTTGCTGAAGGAAGACAGGTGTCGAAGAAAGGTTTAATTGATTGCGCATGCCCATCTACAGTGGTTGGGTCGGTATGGATTAAAGAATTTCTGGAAAGCTTGCCTAAAGAATGGACGGAGATTGTTTCGTACGAGGAAAGTGAGAAGGTTTACAAATTTGGGGGTGGAGAAATTAGAGAGTCAAAGGGAACTGTTATTTTCCCCTGCAATATAGCCAACAAAGATGTAAGGATTAGAACAGAGGTTATAGATGCAGACTTGCCCCTATTAATTGGAAATACAACTCTGGAAAAATCTAACGCAATCATGGATTTTGGTAATAAAACTGTTGTGTTTTTGGGTGACCGGATAAATCTTCATAGAGCGGACTCAGGGCACTATATGGTTG
>CAYNUR010000245.1:0-2057 GCA_964400435.1 uncultured Candidatus Peribacteria bacterium | reverse complement strand
GAGAGAGAGAGAGAGAGAGAGAGAGAGAGAGAGAGAGAGAGAGAGGTTTATTTTCCTAGTGATGGAGTTAATGCAATTAACAAATTGCACTGACAAAAGTTCACTGGTACAAAAGACAACAACAAAAACTAAGCAAAACAAAAACAGGAATGCATTTTAGCCAAGTTTTCTGTGTCTTCTGTTCAATTCTTCTTCATGCTTGTTAAGTAGGTTCTGCATGTATGGTATGGAAGAATTCTGGAATCTTGCAGTGTGTGCATGCTCCACTTCATATTTTTCACTTTTTCTGATCAACATGTCATGATTTTTAGAACTTTTTGGAAACATTTGTTTTGTTTTGTCATTTTTTAGACATTTCTGAGCAAATCTCAGACACAGGTCTTTTCTTCTTGTTTTTAGTGGCTCTAAGTTGGATTTTATGAGAGCATCTTCATAGTTATCATAGTCAGCTCCATTGATTATTCTTACAGCTGACTTTTGGATTCTTTCCAAGTCTTCCTCATTTTCTTTAGTCAAGCTACTGTGCCACACTACACAGGACTGTTCTAGGATACTTCTTACATATAGGATGTAGATATTCTTTTTTTCTTCTTTATTTGTCCCAAAGCTGGCTACTTTCCTCAGTAGTTCCATTCTTTGGTTTGCTGTTTTTACTAGTGAGGTGGTATTCTGGTCCCACTTTAAATCATCAGTTATTATGACACCTAGTAGTTTGGCCCTTTTTACTACTTCTATGTGTTCATTATTTAATTCCAGTCTGGTTCCAAATTGATATAGATCAGTGAAATTAAATACCATTGATTTAGTTTTCTTTTGATTTAATATCATTTTCTGCTTTTCTGTCCAGTCCTTGATTTGATTCAAGTATTTTTGAGATGCATGGTTCTTCCCAGGTATATATTGGTTGTGGTCTGGTATATCATTTGGTACTGTGGCCTTGCTGTTAAAACTTGTCATTCCCACAACAAGGAGATTAATCTTCTCAAGTATTGTGAGGTCATCTACAAATTTGTATCTTTGGTCTATGCTTACACAGTCAGCATTGTCATTTGTCTGGGCTAAATATTCCCAGATACCAAATGTCGCCCCCTGTGGGCCTCCACCGTTTAATTTTCTAATGGTTGATGTTTGGCCATGCCATTTGACCTCCATTGTTCTATCTTGGAGATAATTGATGAGTAAGGGGATTAATGCCCCTCTGACCCCACATTTGATGAAAGCTTCTATTCCCAGCTTAGGACATTGTCTGGGAAATGCTTCTTTCCAATCAATAAGTGTAGCTAACACAGCAGTCACTTCACCTTTTGAATTATTATCTAAGTCATTTAATATCTTATGTATCATCTTTATCAAGTAGTGCTGTAATGACAACCCTTTCTGATTTGCAAACTGAGCTGGGTCAAGTTTTTTCGACATATCAGATATTATTAGTTCAGCAATAAGCTTTTCTGCAATTTTGTCAAATGTTTTTAGTCCACTTATATTTCTCAAGTCCTCTACTGTTTTTGGTGGGAACACTTTTGGGACTGGGGTCACACTTTCTAATTTGTACAGTTTGGACCATTTGCCCATTTTCATGGAAGAATTAATTATGTGACTTAGTGGCTTTGACATCTCTGCTGCAAATGTCTTGATCAACTTGGGGGGGATATCCCCAGGTGGGACAGCTTTGTTGGTCTTTATCTTTTCAAGATGTTTTTTAACTTGTTGATGTGTGAAACTTGGAATTGTGCTTTGCTCAAATTCTGGGACATGGATGTCTTCAGATTTTAGGGGTTCATATTCCTGGCTTACTTTTGCAAATTTATCAGCAATAATCTCTGCTTGTTCTTTATCTGTTAGGTGTTTTATAGACTCTACAATTATAGGTTCAGATTTCATCTGGTCATAAGAACACAGTCTTTTTAATTTAGAGTACCATTGAGCAACTTTTGACTCCTTTAAATCTCTAATAATATTTCTGTAATAATTTCGTTTTGCCTTTGAGACTTCCTTTTGGTACTTAACATTTAGATCTCTCCATTTTAAATAGATACACTTAGGGACCATTCACATAC
>CAYNUR010000244.1:0-2076 GCA_964400435.1 uncultured Candidatus Peribacteria bacterium | reverse complement strand
GTTTGGAAATATCAACTCGTAACAATTAATACACCTCTGCCGTCAATTGTACAGCCAAACAGCCAATCTATACCCCTCCAAACCCTCAAAAAAGCCATACGTTTTGTTATTTCCGGGTACCTTTTCCCCTTAACTCTTTCCCTCATTAGCTCTTTAACTCTTCAACTTATTTATGTTGAAAAGCTATCGCCACATCCGCAAGTGCGACTGGCGTTAGGGTTGTTAAACACAAAGCCTTTTCCGTTAAGGCCATCGTGATACTCTAAAGTGGTACCTGCCAAATACAGCACACTTCTCTTGTCTATGGCAATACGCACGGTGTTGTCCTCAAAAGTTTCGTCGGCTTCGGTAGTATTGCGGTCAAAGGCTAACTCGTAGGAGAGACCACTGCAGCCTCCACTACGCACGCCTACACGCACAAAATCTTTGGTGGCATCAAAGCCTTCTTTGTCCATTAAAGAAACCAGTTCTTGTCGAGCGTTGTCTGATACTTTAATCATCGTATTTAGATTTATGTTAAACAAGGCACAAATATAAGGTATAAGTTAGGAGTTCGTGGTGTTTGCTAATAGCGGCGTCGAAGGAATGCGTTTGAAACAAACGTTATACCAATCCATATATATAATGCGTACTAAAGTCTTATGGATAAATAGGCCGCTGAGTCGCTCGCGTAGCGAGGTGTATCGAAGCGCCTATTCAAATACTAATCATTCCTACTATGGATTAGTATTAGATCTCGATGTGACGGCAAGATGAAACGCCATCTGCTTCTTTAGCGCTTAACAGCCCTAGAAAAGGGTTTTCTATTGTAACGCTAGCGCAGCGATTTCTAACGTAAAATGTTCTGCTGTTTTATTGCCTATTAAAAACCCTAACTCTGCCACACCCGCTCCGTTGTAATTGTCCATCTCTAAGCGGCGCCCTCTAAAGGTGGGATACATTTCGGCTAGGGGCAACACAACGGTTTGCCAGGTTGTAGTGGTAGTAAAATACGAAACGTAGGCGTGGGCATCGGAGGCGTTACTTTTTATTCTAAACTGGTACCGTTTGCCATCGCCCTTAACACGTATAACCATTTTTGAAGACGGCGTGGTAGGTATCACAGCCTTTGGTCGGTATCGCAAGGAGGAGAACCCTCCATTATTCTCTAGAGAAACCTGGCCTTTAAAAACCCCATGCCCGCGTGCGTTTACATACAGTTGCCCCGACGATGTACCCCCCATTACTCTATCGTTTACCACCGTCCAACGGCTCAAATCGGATGTGGTGCTAAACTCAAAAACAGGAACAGGGTGTAGCATAGGTAGTAGTAAAATAAGGAGTAATATACAGCGCATTAACGTAGGGGTTACTATTGGGGGAGGGTAGTGCCGCTTATCTACTCGTATTCTTGGATGTGTATACCTTCGAAGCGTTACCTACCGGTCTGTGGTGCAGAGCAAATACGGCGTACTCCACAACTCCTCCCCGGCACACTGGTGCAAGATACAATAACGTCGCGTTAGTTTAACGTTGAAACTGAAGGCGACCCCATTATTTTACGTATTGAGCGTCACCGCTTTGTGGACTAAGCTATTGGGTAAGCTTACGCAGCATGCCCTTAAAAATAAATCCATGAAAAGGAAATACCAAAAACCAATACACACGGCCCCAGAGGCCCAGTGGCCTAAAGGTGGCGGTTTGTACCAAGTGGTCGTTTGCCAGCTTAAACTCTAACCAAGCCTCGCCGGGCAGTTTCATTTCGGCAAATAACAGCAGGCGGCCTTCGTGCTTATCGGCGTAGAGCACCCGCCAAAAATCAATAGCATCGCCGGCAGCTATGGTAGTGGCATGGGTTCGGCCCCTGCGTAGGCCTACGCCCCCAAAAAGCTTGTCGATAATGCCCCGTATTTTCCACAAGGCGTTGGCGTGGTACCAGCCCGTGCTGCCCCCAATACGCCATAGTTTGGCCAGGCATTGTTCTTTATCTCGGTAGGGTCTCGATCTTTTATCTACAAAACACCCAAACTGCGGCACCGCTATAAAGTCTGAAATAGCAATAGCCATACCTCCACTGCTAAAGGCATCTTTCCAGCT
>CAYNUR010000243.1:0-2086 GCA_964400435.1 uncultured Candidatus Peribacteria bacterium | reverse complement strand
CCTTATCTAGGGTCGTTTCTATCAAAAATTGAAATTTTAAGAACTCAAGGAAAAGTAATTATCAACATCCATACTGCAAAACCTGGATTAATAATTGGAAGAGGTGGTGAAACTATTGAAGAGCTTAAAGAAAAATTAAACAAAAAGTTCAACCAAACATTCTCAATTAATGTAAAAGAGATTAAAAAACCAATGATGGATGCACATGTAGTTGCTGACAACATTGCTAGACAAGTAGAAAAAAGAGTTTCATACAGAAGAGCAGCAAAAATGTCGATTGAAAAAAGTATTGAAAGTGGTTCTCAAGGAATTAAAATTTACCTAGGAGGAAGGCTAAACGGAGTAGAAATTGCTCGTGGTGAATTCTTCTCAAAAGGAAAAATCCCTTTACATACTTTCCGAGCCGACATAGATTATGCATCCATAATTGCAAACACAACTTATGGAACAATCGGAATCAAGGTTTGGATCTATAAAGGAGAAGTCTTCAAAAAAGACATGCAAGAAAAACTTGCACAACAAATTGAAGAAATTAAACAATCATAATAATTACAAAGTAAATAATGTTAGCACCTAAGAAACAAAAGCACAGAAAAGTATTCCGAGGAAGATCTGATCTTAAAGGTCTAGCTTATAGAGGTAGTAAAGTTTCATTTGGAACTTTTGCACTAAAAGCAATTACCGCTGGAGAGATCACTGCTAGACAAATCGAAGCCGCGAGAAGAACTATGACAAGATATACAAAGAGAGGAGGAAAAATCTGGATTAATATTTTTCCACAAAAAATATTAACTAGAAAAGCATCTGAAGTACCGATGGGTAGTGGAAAAGGTGCACCTGATCACTTCGTAGCCAGCATTAAACCAGGAAGAGTAATATTTGAAATGGATGGAGTAGAGCCAGAAGTTGCGAAAGAAGCTATGACAAGAGCTGCACACAAATTACCAGTTCAATGCAAATTTATTAATATTGACGAAATATAATAATGAAAACTTTAGAAGAATTAAGAAAAATGGAATTAAAAGCTCTCTTTGCTGAATTAGCAGAAGAAGATAAAGCACACTTTAAAGTTAAGTACGAAGTTGCATCTGGACAAGCAAGAAATATTCATGACATCAAAAAGCACAAGAAGCAAAGAGCAAGAATCAAAACAATTATTACAGAAAAACAGATAATGGAAGTAAATACTCCAAAGCCTGAAAAGAAAGAGTCAAAAGAAGATTCAAAATAAAATCTTAAACAATAATAATAAATTAAGATGAGAACAAAGAAAGGAACAGTAATTAGCACAAAAAATGATAAGACTATCGTAGTTGAATGTCATAGATATGTGAATCATCCTAAGTATAAGAAAAGATATAGACTTACTAAAAAGTTCCATATTCACAACCCAGAAAACAAAACATTTGAAATTGGAGATGAAGTAAGATTTTACGAAACAAGACCTATTAGTAAATTGAAAAAGTGGACTCTTGTACAACCTAAACAAGCCTAAATAACATGATACAACCAGAAACTAAATTAAAAGTAGCAGATAACACAGGAGCAAAACTTGTTCAATGTATTAAAGTTCTAGGTGGATCTAAAAGAAAATACGCTAGAATCGGAGATATCATCGTAGTTTCAGTAAAAGAAGCTGCACCAAGAGGAATTGTGAAGAAGAAATCCGTAGAAAGAGCTGTAATCGTTAGACAAGTTAAAGAATTCGGGAGAAAAGATGGATCATATATTAGATTTGATGAAAACGCAGTCGTAATTATCGACAAAGAAGGACAACCTAGAGGAACTCGTGTATTCGGACCAGTTGCAAGAGAGTTAAGAGAAAGAGGTTACCAAAAAATTATATCATTAGCACCTGAAGTAATTTAATCATGAAAATACACACAGACGACAAAGTAGTTGTAATTGCAGGAAAAGATAAAGGTAAAAAAGGAACTGTAATTAAAGTCGATAAGAAAAACGATAGAGTTGTAGTTGAAGGTATTAACTTCAGAACACGACATATTAAGAAAACCCACGAAAGACCAGGAGAAATTGTAAAGTATGAAGCACCAATTCATGTTTCAAATGTTATGCTTATCTCCCC
>CAYNUR010000242.1:0-2092 GCA_964400435.1 uncultured Candidatus Peribacteria bacterium | reverse complement strand
ATCTACTAAGGCCATCATCACCCAAGAGGCTTAAAAACCTCGTTTTAAAATTCCCTCAAACCCTGAAGGTGTTTGAAAACATTAAAGATGATGTGAAGCTCGATAAGGACATTTATTTTACTGATCAAGATACTGCCGATATATTGGTAGAGCTTATTGTCGGTGAACTGCAAAAGTTTGAGCTGATCAAAACATCATCTGATCACAGCTGTGGTTATGAAGCTTTATTTTCGAGAATCGCTCTCAACCAAGAGTCCGTTTCAAGAGAAGAGGAAAATGCTTTTGTAGCTAGAAGGCTTCTTGAAACAGCCGAAGCTGTGAAACTTTCTGATCCATCGAAGAGAGTTGCTGCATCCATGACCGAAGGGTCGCTCTCCTATGAGGATTACAGTTCCATGATCACTGAGGTGTTTGGTATATTTGACCGCTATCGGGAAAAAGAGGATGGTCCAGTCAAATTCAAACTCTCATTTGCTTCAAAGGAGGTATAATCATGCTGAGATATATTGCAGCTTTCTTGCTTGTTTTTAGTTCGACCCTTGCCCTTGCCGGTGGCTCTGGTGGAAATATTGGTGGTGTTAATGTTGCGCTTAGTGGAGGCGAAGTATTCTCCATTCGTGAGGATCGCCAGATCGATCTTCTTGGTCAGGATTATCTCTTCTCTCTCGCAAATGATGCCAGTGAGTCCAGCATATCTGCGACTGAACTGCTGATTATTGACCGAGCCAATAGTTACTCACTTCAGTCAGGTGGACTACCCTATGGCTTTGCCATCGATAAAACAGCTGGAACGGTTGATTTTAGCGGTGAAGTACTATCATTTGAAGAGCTAATTGAAGAAACAAAGGCAGCTGAGGAGTAATACCTCAGCTAGCTCATTTTCACCTGTTTTGTAGGATTAGTATGTTGCACTCCATTCATCGCACTGCCATTCAGTTGAATTGATTGTTACAGTTTTACCAAACGGTGCAACTTCACTTGAGAAGTCCGATAAGGTCAAGGAACATTCTAATGTTCCTTTTTCCAGTTGGCATGCAACATTGGATGTAACCTTCCTATTCAACAAGACTTCTGTGGTACAGCATATTGTTTCTCATTATGAGGAGGTGCTTTCATTGTTCCCCGAGCCCTTAAGTTTTACCAGCCTGTGATGGTGTGGTCCATCATATGGCCTGTAGAATGGTGGTCTTGTGGTATAATACTCTCGATTCCAGGGGCATTCTTCGTCTAGAATAATTTGATCTTGATCGGCCCAAGGATATTCCTTGAATTTAACGATAGTTCCATCAGGCAGTGTTTTCTCGACCCTATTACAGCAGTAAAACAATGGGTCTTCGCATTCTCTCATGAATCTAAAATAATTATAAATGATCTCTGGATTCATTTCTTGCATGGAATCAATATTGATGAACAGATCGGATTTTGTATACCGAAGAAGATTATAATGCTCAGCACCAATGAAGGCGACTTTATCTGAGGAACGAGAAAATGTTTTAAAGTCATCCTTTCTCTTCACATACTGCGCTTTCGAGATTGGATGGGCCTTCTTAAAGAAGGCATAGTCTACAATCAAGGTTTTAACTAAGTTAACAGAGAAAATTCGCTTTTCTGGATATAGTGAGTGGGTGAGTGATGTTAGAGCGCCATACCCATCTCCTATGATGACAATGTTTTCTGCCGATTTAAGAGCATCATGTTGTTCAAGTAACCCGATAGTTAAAGCTTGCCTTAACATCCCTTGATCATATTGGCCCTCGTATGAGTTCGAAATACGAACACTTGCTTTATAGATTTTCTTCCAATTTGGGAAATGTCTCCCAAAATTGCGAAACTTAGTTTGTAATAAATAGTGTAGCATCGCTGCAAGTGGTTTGTTAGACTTCGCTGAAAATCCCTCGAAGCCTTTTAGGCCTTCAAATTTCTTTCCGTCGAATTTGAAATCTGCATGCATCATATCCCAATGAGATGAACTTACATACTTCGAACTCGACGATGAGCCAATTTCATGACTCATTTCCTGCATGACGTTATCCATATCGGGATTCCTTTTGTTCATTTTTCGGACATTATAGCCGAGTGGAGCTGCATATGT
>CAYNUR010000241.1:0-2099 GCA_964400435.1 uncultured Candidatus Peribacteria bacterium | reverse complement strand
CAAACACAGAAGAGAGAACAGAGAACCTGATCTTTATTCTAGTGCCAATTGCAATTGTATTTTTATTATTCCTTTTTAGGAAAAAGAAAAAGTAATTATAATTCAAATTCTTCACCTAGCGCAGGTAAAGTAACATCATTAATGCCATTTTCAGCTAGAGCAACAGAAAATGCTTGTCTTTGTTTTTCTTCACCATGAACGAGGAAAACCTTTTCAAGTCCTTCAATTTTTCCGATGTATTCCAGAAGATCACTTCTATCTGCATGACCAGAGAAAGCATCCATAACATATACAGAAGCTCGCACATTATACTGATCGCCAAATATGGTAACTTCTTTATGTCCATCAACTAGCTTTCTACCTAGTGTATGAGCAGCTTGGTAACCGACTATCAAAACCACATTCCGATCATCTTCAATATTATTCTTCAAATGATGGACAATTCTACCATGCTCACACATTCCAGAAGCAGAAATAATAATCATTGGCTCATTCTTCTTATTCAAAGCCTTTGATTCTTCAACACTTCTTGTATAAGTCAAAGTACAGAATTCAAATGGGTTCTTTCCTTCATCAATAAAAAGTCTATAAACTGATTTATCAAAACATTCCGGATGAGATCTGAATACCTCAGTCACATTACCCGCCAATGGACTATCAACATAAATTGGAATATCAGGAATTCTCTCTTTTTGATATAGAGCATTCAAATGATAAACAATTTCTTGAGCTCTTTCCAAAGCGAAAGAAGGAATAATAAGTTTTCCACCACGACTAGCGACTTGATTCACAATCTCAGCAAGATCATCTTCGACAGTCAAAATATTTGCATGAAGTCTATTTCCATAAGTACATTCACTAATCAAAATTTCAGCTGGGGGAATTGGTTGAGGATCTCTCAAAATCGGTAAATTTCTCCTTCCAAGATCACCAGTGAAGCAAAGTTTTTTATGCTCTTTTTTCTCTTTATCATAAAGAATAATATGAACAAGCGCCGAACCCAGAATATGTCCAGCATCGTAGAAAGAAGCAACAATTCCATCTGCAACAACAAAGGACTGCTCATAACTAACTGCATGAAATTGTTTTAAAATTTCCTCGGCATCATCCAAAGTATAAAGTGGTTCAGGAAGTTCTTGCCCAATATTCTTCTTCTTCTTTTTTAGCCATTCAATTTCCCGTTCTTGTATATAAGCACTATCACAAAGCATATAGTTACAAAGATCTCTTGTAGCATGAGTACAATAAATCGGTCCTTTATAGCCATTTTTTGCTAAAACTGGAAGAATCCCACTATGATCAATATGTGCATGTGAAAGAATCACGGCATCCAATTCACTTGGATCAAAAAGAAGTTCACGATTTTTTTGATCAGCTTCCTTTCTGTGTCCCTGAAACATCCCACAGTCTAAAAGAATTTTTTTACCATTAAACTCAAGAAGATGTTTAGAACCAGTGACATCTCCACCCGCTGCACCTGCAAATTTAATTTTCATAAGAATTGAAGTAATTTTTTACTCCAAAGAATTATACCATCAACTACCCTAATCCCTCAAGAAGGTTGAACATTTTATTGTTCCTGATCTTTAAGTTTCAAAATAACAAAAGTCGTATCATCTCTAACTTCTTCAATGGTATAGGGTCTATCTTTTATTCCAGTTTCAATATATTTAACATCTAGTTCCCTATTTTTTCTTTCTGCATAATCCAAATGATCATGATCACAATCTTCCAAAAGTTTAGCAGCAATAGTTTTTAGGTCATGATTACGATGTTCTTTGAATACTTGAGCCGATTTTTTAGAATTAGACCAGTGAATTCCATCAGTTGCAACCATAACTGTACCATTTTGAACAATCTCTCTTGGAAAGAAATATATATCGACAACTCCCGGAAATCTAACTTTATCTTGAATCATATCATTAAATTTACCTTTCTCAACTCCGACTGAGGAGTATAAACCTCTCAAATTATGATCCTTAGTTACAAAGTCATAGTTTCCATCTTTAGAAGAAAAATAAACAGGAGAGTCTCCGACATTGAAAAAATAAAAACCATCTTCAGATTCAATGACACCGGAAATTGTTGTTGCACCATAA
>CAYNUR010000240.1:0-2101 GCA_964400435.1 uncultured Candidatus Peribacteria bacterium | reverse complement strand
GACAGCTACTTATCAACTGTTACCTTACAAACTTCACATTCACCAATTAACTGTTTATTCAGACGATAAAGTCCATAACTCATCAAAATCAAGCTGGCAATCTTAAACCAGATTTCATAATCAGTAAAAAAAGAAAGACTTATAGCCGCACCAAAAATTGAAATCACAGGAATCGTACAAGCAGTACAAAAAACAGTTAAAGTTCCAAATATTAATCCAATTCCAGAAATAGAACCTGTAACAACTTTTGAACTTTTTTGCCTATACAAATCAATCATTCCAGAAACCAAAAATCCGAGCATTAAACTAATAGCAATGCTAAAAATAATATTCCAAAAATGAAGGCCGGCACCCATCACACAAGCCAAATCCCGTGAACCGGGCAAGTTAGCCATTGCGTAATAATTTATATCAAAAAAAATCAATGAAGATCCCAACATAATTAATAGATTCACTGGATTTTTTAAGCCTTTGAAGAGTTTCATACTATCTTTTTTCATTCTTGCCCCCATATTTTGCCCTTAAAATTAAAAGTAGGGGAGTGGATTTATTAATTACCACTCCCTAAGCATAATTTATTTTGCTAATTCAGCTTCAATAACTTGTTCAAATGCTGAGAAAGGTTGAGCACCTGAAACAATAGTTCCATTGATTATGAAACCAGGAGTTCCAGTAATTCCAGCTTCTTGACCTTCAGCAAGATCATCGTAGATTTCATCTCTGAATTTTTCATCATTATAACATTCATCATATTCACCCATATCTACTCCTAAATCAGTAGCAATTGATCTCATAGTTTCTTCAGGAATTGGTACAGTACTTCCACCACTTTGACTTTCAAAAATCGCATCGTGGAATTCAAAGTAAGCACCATCACCAGCTTGATCTCTTACACACTCAGCAGCAAGAGCAGCTGGGTAAGCATCTTGATGGAAGCTTAGTGGAAAATCTCTAAATACTAGTTTTACTTGTCCAGTATCTACATATTTTTCTTTAATTTCAGAATAAGCACCATTATAGAAAGATCTACAGAAAGGACATTGGTAGTCAGAGAATTCAACAATAGTTACAGGAGCATTTTCATCACCAATAAATGCATCATCATCTGCCAACTCTTCCATGCTAATTGTAGTTGAAGTTGGTCTTTCAGGTTGTTCAGGCTGTTGTTGAGCAGCCTCATATTCTTGCTGCTGTTCTTCAACATAAGAGTCAATTCCTGCTCTGATTTCTGCTTGAAGGTCATCTACTTCAAGAGAACTTCCACCTACTTGAGTTGCAAAGAACACAAGTGAACCTGATATTGCAATTGCAGCAAATCCAATCGCAATTGCCAGGTTATTGTTTTGTTTATCCATAAATATGAGGTTAATACAAATTAAATGTTCTAAAAAATTATACTACAGCTCGAATTATAAAAAAACTGATTTATGTCACAATAATTAATTTTATCTAATTCAAAGTGTCAGAGCATTATACTACAATAAATCTTTATAAAAAAGCAAAAAACCGCTATAATATAATAATTTAAAGATTTCTATGACCGAAATAGCTCATCTCGCAATAAAGTATTTAATTATAACCATCGATATTATTGGTATTTTCGTTGCAGTTTGGGGAACTGGAAGAGCTGTTAAATCATTCGTCTATAAAGAATTTATTGAAGAAAAATCAAATATGCGACGTGAAATTCTTCAGCATCTCAGATATGACTTTGGGAATGCTCTTGTGCTTTCTCTAGAATTTTTCCTAGCAGGAGATATTATTCGAACAGTTGTAAGTCCATCCCAAGAAGAAATTGCTAAATTGGGTGCACTAGTGATTATTCGTACAATATTAAGTTATTTCCTTACAAAAGAAATTCAACCGAGTTCAAAAAAATTCTAAATTAATTGCTTATAATTAGAAATTTGCCAAAGAAAATCTCTTCAAATATGATGGCAAAAATAATTATTAGTAAATGAAATTAATTTCCTGGAATGTAAATGGACTTAGAGCAGTTGAAAAGAAAGGTTTTGTGGACTTGATGCAGGGTTGGGATGCCGATGTTATTTGTCTTCAGGAGACTAAAGCGCACAAAGAGCAATTAAGTGATGCCTTAATC
>CAYNUR010000239.1:0-2110 GCA_964400435.1 uncultured Candidatus Peribacteria bacterium | reverse complement strand
AATCTATTTTTTCTTTATCTTTAGCCATAATTAATTTGAGTTTAATAAAAAAAGTGATATTAATCAAAACAGGAACCTGATCTGGAACTATCTCGTGGCTCTCAAATTGAATTTCAAAGCATTTTTCATCAAAAAAATTCTAACATGAAACTAAAACACCTACAACTTGAAAACTTCCGCAACTATCAAGCGCATAGTTACAGTTTTGAACTGGAAGATGAATGTACAATTCTTGTGGGGGAAAATGGCTTAGGAAAGACGAATTTTCTTGAGTCAATATATTTGCTTTCACTAGGGAAATCCTTTAGAACAAATCACCCGGAAAATTTAATTAAATGGGAGGAAGATTTCTTTAGATGCAAAGCTGAGATAATTTCAGATGGTGAAACCACCGATTTAGAAGTTTTTTATTCACATAAACCTCGAAGATTAAAAAGTTTCAAAAAGAACAATGTGAAACTTAAAAACAGTGAATATTTAGGAAATCTATTAACAGTTTTATTCCACCCCGAAGACCTAAATATGCTTTACCTTAGCCCCTCATACAGAAGAAAATATTTAGATATTATACTCTCACAAACAAGTAAGCTCTATCTCGATAGCCTCAGCAAATACAATAAAGTCTTAAAGCAGCGAAATAAATTACTTCATCATATCCGTGATTCAAAGGTTCAAGGTAAAAATATACAAACTCTACTTTTAGATTTAGATGCCTGGGATCAACAACTAAATAATTTGGGCTCTGAAATAACTCTGAGTAGATTAAATCTTCTAAATTTTCTTGCCAAAGAAATTGAAGAGATTTATCGAAAAATATCTGACAACAATGAAGAACTTTCAATTAGATATCAGAGTAATATCCTTAAAAATAATGTTGATTCTGTTAAAAATTTAGAGGAAAAACAAAAACGGATCCAAATTTCTGCACTATATAAGGCAAGATTAAAAGAAAGAAGGGAGCTTGATATTATGCGCGCAAAATCCAATATTGGTCCACATCGTGACGACATTGAATTTAAAATTGATCAAAAAATTATTAGCAAATCCGCATCAAGAGGGGAATTTAGAACTCTCTTACTTGCAATTAAGCTAACTGAGATTTCATATATAAAACAAAAAACCTCTCAAAAGCCTCTACTCTTGCTAGATGATGTCTTCTCAGAGTTAGATCCTAAAAGGCAAAAACACCTTCTAAGCTCAATTCAGGGCTGCCAAACAATAATTACAACAACAGAGGTTTCTCAAGTAGAAAACTTACTAGGAGACCTATTAAGCATTAGACTTGTCAAGATGTAAAGAAAGTGGTATAATTGCATATAGCTTTTATTGCTAAATCCAAAAAACAAAAATAAAAAAACAAAACTATGACCCCAATCATAGAAGTAAGTGGTTCGATATTTCTTGCAACAATCCCAGCAGCACTTTGGGGTTATATTTTTATCAAGAAAAAGCCTGAAGATAAAAGATTAGCCTTTCTTACGTTCTTTTTAGGAGCATTAGGGGTTTTTCCAATTCTTCTTTATAAGTTTTCTTGGACTCTTTTTCCCTGGTTGAATGCCTTTAAATTCGCTGAAAATTTTCAGCAAGATGTTTTTGGATTCTCAAATCTAATTGTTCTGCCAGCAAGTGTAGTGATCACATTCATGATTGTGGGGGTAATTGAAGAAATAATGAAATTGCTCTCTGTTAAAATTGCTGATGATGAAGAGCATTTTAGAAGTATTGATGATTCTATCGAATTTTTCATCATCGCAGCATTAGGTTTTGCTTTTACTGAAAACATCCTTTATTTCTACACTATTTGGATCACTCATGGTCCTGAGAATCTCATTCTTCCGTTTATATTTAGATCAACATTCTCAACATTTGCACACTTAATTTTCTCAGGAGTTTTAGGTTATTACTACGGAATAGCACATTTTGCTTCGCCAATTCTACAAGAGGAAATTGTTAAAAAAAGAATGTTCTGGACTAAAGCATTGCACAAAATTACTGGAATTAGAAAAGATAAGCTTTTTCACCAACAAAAAGTGTTAGAAGGTTTGATTTTAGCGGTTGTACTTCACGCTTTATTTAATATTCTCTTAGAAATGAACTTAATCTTCTTAAT
>CAYNUR010000238.1:0-2110 GCA_964400435.1 uncultured Candidatus Peribacteria bacterium | reverse complement strand
ATTTAAATATTTTTTTTATTTAAGTCTTTTTCAGCTTCAGGAAGAACTCTTAAAAATGAATCTTGAATTTCAAAATGTTTTAAACCTTGATGGCGGACCTTCGACTGGAATTTATATAAAAATCGGTGAATTTGAATATTCAGTTGGGAGTTATTATCCAATTCCTAATGTTTTGATTTTTAAGTAAGTTATTCTTCTGAAAATTCTACAATTACAGGTTTTTCACTTACTTCTGTTAATAACCCTTCGATCATTACTTTTCCTTGATCTTTTGCTAATTCGAATATTTGATTTTCGATAGCTTTCTCTTTAGCTACTTCTTTTGAATTTTTTAAACCTTCTAGCTGTAAATCTGAACTTCTGTAGCCACTTTCTAAGTGTTTAGTAACTGAATCAAAATCTATTACAGGGTCAGAACAAAATTCTGGCTGAGGTAATGTGATCGTTACGTTTTTTATATCGACGTCTATGTTTGATTTTGAAACTTTTGTGAGGTCAATACATGCTGAAACCTCACTTTTGATTGATAAAATCACCTTTGTATCTGGGAATAATTCATCAATATTGAATAATCCTCTACGGATTTCTTCGTCAATGATTTGATCCATATAAAAAGTAATCACTTGGAGTTTACCGGTTCTTTCAAAGCGTTGTAAAACACCATCAGTTAGTGAAATTCTCTGAGTTGAAACGACACTAAAATTTGTAAAAAGAATTGCTAAAACCGTGATGACAAGAACTCCAGCTACAAGAAATATTTTGTGAATTTTTTTCATATTTAAAAGTTGAGGAAGGTGCAAAAACGTATTGATATTACATTTATCACACCTTTACTTCAATTTCTTTTATGTTGAGAGAGAGTTCAGATCTATTCGTTTTCACGTCTTGAGGCTTCAAAGTAAAGCATTCTTTTGTGAGTGTCTTTTCTTTTGTAGTCTGGATCTTTTTCAAGATCTCGTGGTATTACATCATGCCTTTCTCTTGCTTCCTCAAATTTTCCCGGTTCATAAACAACGGCCATTATTCCATCATTAAATACTGCCTTTTTTTCCATTGGTCCATCATTACTTATTGAGTCGCCAATGGCAATTCTTAACTTTTTCCCGATTGAGGTAGCAAGAGCTTCACCATGTCTAACTTTTTCAATCCCAAATACAGTTCTAGTTAGTTCTCCTCCATATATCCCCTTAGAATTCCTTGATAGAATACTGGCAATACATCTTCTTATATCAGAATGGATTACATTGCTATACGGGCTTCTTTCAATTGCCTTTTGAGCAATTTCCTCAAGATTTGTGGTTATTACTGCTCCTGAGCTACCTTTCATTATAGTAACAAAGGCAAGGAAGTTGAAAACTCTACTGTTTATTGTTACTACTTGGTCATGGACTATCCCCTCTTCAGGCTCATAACCCAGATTATCAATTTCGCTTAATTCTTCAGAACCGATTCTTAGATCTAAACCTTCATCACGAAGTGCATCTGTGTGAACTTTTAACCTTACTAAACTTGAAACTCCATCTTCTCTTTTTTTGCCCATCACTGACTCTGTGAGGCTGTAAACATCTGCCTTATTCTTGTTTGAAAAAAAACGCACACGCATTAACAGCTGGTTATTGAATTGCTTTTTGAGAAAACCTTCAATATTCATGATAACTCTATCAAAGGCTATCATTTTACAAGCAAACTCGTTTACAACAGGAGTGCTTATATTAAGATTATCTTCCCCTTTCTTTAGTAGTTTCTTTTTTAAAACATATAAATCAACAATGTCTTCCCAAAGCTTTAAAATTGTAAGGCATGCTTCTTGATCAAGACCTGGTATTGCACCATTTGCACCTTGACTAATTGCTTGTAAATACTTATCTGGAAGTAGTAGCTTAGAAAATGTATCAACGCTATAAGTCCAGAATGTAGCTTGTCCTAGTTTTTCCATAAAGACAGAAACTCCCAGGTCATCACGAAATAGCGTTCCATCCATATCCGTAGCTGTTAATGAATGGTGGATTGCTGGCTTATTCTTTAAAGAACTATCCCCTCTTTGTGAAAAATGTTCGAAGATAACATCACTGATATTTACCTCTTCACCATCATGATTTAGGGCTACATC
>CAYNUR010000237.1:0-2136 GCA_964400435.1 uncultured Candidatus Peribacteria bacterium | reverse complement strand
GCAAACAAGAAACTTATCTATAGATTCAATCAAACTCAACAAAGAGGAATTAAAAAAAGAATTTAAAGAAAATAGAAATCTTTTTATTAAGCTTTAAGTTTATACCTTTTTCTACCAATCCTCTCGAATTGATCATTATTCTTAAGTGCCAATTGAACAGTTATTCTTTTAACTTGTCGACGATCTAGAACCGCATCAATAATTTCTGATTCAGTCATTTCGTCATTTTCATTCAAAACACGTTCAATCACATCTACGACCGTTCCCTTTTCATATCCCCAATCAGCAAGTGCATAAATACCTCTACCAATTAAAACAAATTGCTCATGCCGAATCAATTCATTATGGACTGCCTGTAAATTTATAGGTCTATTATCGAACTTTGCTTTCGCAATTCTATCAGCAATTTCTGTAAAATGTAGAGCTTCCTTCTCAGAATTTAAAATAAACAGTATCTTATCTCTCAACGTTCTAGGATGAATATGTCTCCATTCCATAAGACCTACGAAATCATCATCAACTAGAGTTATACGTTTATCTATATCAATTAAAGATTTTACTCTGGTAACATCAAACTCTATTTTCTCAAATTCAGCTTGTAAGTCTGAATGTATAGATTCAACATCTTTTACATCACCATATTTATGCAATTGATTAATAAGCTTTTTCGAGGCATGTTTCAAAGAATAATCTTTTAAAGAATTTGACCTAAGGTAAGGGAAAAAATTAATTGTATTTCCTACACATTCAAACTCATCATGTAAAACCAAAGCTAATTTTAAACAGTTTTCATCAATCATCTTGGAATTACCAAGCATCTCAACAAAATTTTCCATAAGTGAATCCTCCTTGATTAACCCCCCAGAATTATTCACATTTTCAGTAACAAACATGTGTAAATACTTCAAAGATGTATTAAACACATTTCTTTTCATCTTTGAGAGTGCATTTTTTTCAATTTGTCTTACTCTTTCTCTAGTGACAGAGAATTCTTTGCCAATTTCTTCAAGAGTATGCTTTTTATTATTTTCTAAGCTAAATCTCTTTTTAATTACAGTTTTTTCCTTGTCGGAAAGTAATAGTAGTAGATTATCAACAAGTTTATTGATATCCACTAATGTTTGAGCAACATAAGCAGCGTCAGACGCGTTCATAGAATGAGGGTTAATTTTCTTTTGGAATGAGAAAACCAAGCCGGATTATATGATTCTTTCTGTCAATGATCAAAAAAAAACTCTTGTGAAACTTGCCAAAATAGTCTCTTGTTCAATAATTAATACTCGAATAAATAACCCACTGAATGAACAGTTTTGATAGGGGAGTTGCTAGTAAATTTGCGAATTTTATTTCTAAGTTTGCTCACATGAACATCTACAGTATTTGTTGAACAACAAATATTCCTATCCCAAACATCTTCCAGCAATTGAGTTCGAGTAATAACCTTACCAATATTATCCATAAAATATTTCAATAGCGAGTACTCCATATTTCTTAAATTAATCTGCCTACCTTTAACAAAAAGCTTTCTTGCATCAGGTTTTATCACCAATTCACCTTTATAATTTTTGCCCATAAAATATTGATTAAATTTATTACATAAAAACAATATTACAATTTGATCTGGAATAAACTGGAATTCTATTAAACGTGACTAATAAAATAAAAAAATGGTCAAAAGATGTTGATTAATATCGACAACATTTAGTAGAGTTAATTTAAATTAACCCAGAAAAAATGGCAGATCAACAAAACGACAATAAAAAATACAAAATTAAAGTTTCAGAAGAAGTCGAACAAGGAATTTTTGTGAATGCAGTTTCAGTACATTTTAACAGAAATGAATGTGTAATTGATCTAGCGTACAACATTCCCAATGCAAAAGAACCTACGATTAAAGTAGTAGAAAGAGTAAACATGACTCACCAAACAGCAGAATCGTTTTTGAAAGTTTTTTCAAATGCATTGTTAGATTTCAAAAACAAAAGTAAAGGTTCAAATAGTGATAAAAAAGAAGAAAGCAACTAAATGAAAGCGGTACTACAGAGATCAAAAAAAGCATCCGTAAAAGTAAACAACGAAATAGTTGGAGAAATCGATTCAGGATTAGTAATTCTTTTAGGGGTTAACCATGAAGAT
>CAYNUR010000236.1:0-2142 GCA_964400435.1 uncultured Candidatus Peribacteria bacterium | reverse complement strand
GAATGTGAAGAGCTTCTTGAAATACTTCCAGGGATTTCACCAGAAAAAGACCCTCAAGCTGCTGAGGAATTTAGAGAACTAGTGCAAGTTCTACAAAAAAGATGGAGGAAATTAGAAATTTCCACATTCTTAAGTAAAAAATATGACCGAAATAATGCGATATTGATGATTCAATGTGGAACTGGCGGAACTGATGCAGCTGATTTTGCAGAAATGCTTTTAAGAATGTATATGCGCTATGCGGAAAAAGAAGAGTTTGACGTAAAACTCATTGAAAAGACCCCTGCTGATGAAGCTGGAATTAAAAATGCAACTTTAGAGATTGAAGGCCAATTCGCGTACGGTTACTTAAAGAGAGAAGCTGGGGTACATCGACTTGTGAGACTTTCGCCTTTTAATTCAAAAAATACTCGTGAGACGTCCTTTGTTCTCGTCGAAATATTGCCCGATATTGATTTGGACAATGAAGTTGAAATTAACCAGGAGGACTTGAGGATTGATGTTTTTAGAGCAGGAGGCCATGGTGGTCAATCTGTAAATACTACAGATTCGGCTGTTCGAATTACTCATATCCCTACTGGAATTGTAGTTCAATGCCAAAACGAAAGAAGCCAACTTCAGAATAAGGAACAAGCTATGAAAATTCTACATGGGAAATTGGCTGATCTAATGGAAAAGGAACAGGCAAAAGAATTGAATCAACTGAAAGGAGCAAAGACTGAAATGTCTTGGGGAAATCAGATTAGATCTTATGTTTTACATCCTTATAAAATGGTGAAAGACCATCGAACAAATTATGAAGAAAATAATCCTGATGCAGTACTAGATGGAGAACTTGATGGTTTTATTGAAGCTGAACTTAAGGGAGATATTAAGAACTAAACTTCGTTTTCGAAAATGATTTGCCATGTTCCATCATGATAAAACCCATATTCGTATCCTTCTTCTCCCGTTTCAGGATCTTTGTATGGCGATCTGTAAACATCCCCTTCTTTAAAGTGAGCTGACTTAGTTCCGTCAATTTTTTTTCTAATATCTGGATTGAAACTGTACTGAAAGTCATTGCCTTTATACTTTTTTGGTTCTGACCAGTTATCTTTTCTATTCAATTCTTTTATTTTTGAGACACCTTGTTTAAGTGCTCTATCAAGTCTCGAATCTTCTGATGCTTCAGCCCCAATTTCACCAATAGATAAAGTAACCCGTCCATCATCTACAATTCCAAATCCAGCATTTCTATACTGTGGTTCATTTTGTGGATACATTATTAAGTTTACGGATTCATCATCTGAAAAACCTGAACCAAAGACTTCTTTTTTGTAATTTTCTGCTCTTAAGTAAGTCAAACCTAGATCTAGTATTCCGGCACCTTTTGTAAAGATTTCCCCGTGCTCTTCGATATATGCCATTTTATTATCTGCAGCAATATAACCTTCAATCAATGGCTTATTTTGCTCGATAAAATGCACTGTTGATATCTCAATTATTTTTCCATTTTCATATTTTTCTAAAACCTTTTTTAAAGCTTCTGCTCTACCTTCGAGGACTTCAGGCTTTTTTCTCAGTTTTTCCAGATCGTAATCGGCACCATTAGTACAACCTTTAAAACAGAAACTAAAACCTAGTAGCTCCATTACCTGGGATTGATTTTCATTAATTTTTTGAATTAAATCTTTAGTTTTCTTTGGAAGTTTTGAGACGTGGTCATCAAATTTTCCACCTTCAAAGAGAACAATTAGTTTTCTAATGTCGTCAGCACTCTCACTCAATAAATCTCCGACAGCAGCGGTTTGAATATATTCTTCACCTGTGTTGTGAACTTCGTCCCAATCTTCAATTGAACCAACATCGTCAGTTTTGAGCATGATATCTTGCCACTTTTGAAATATTTCACTTTTTGCTTGCTTCACTTGTTCACCATCGCCTGCTTCGAAATCAAGGAATTGACCGATAGTATTTGCTGAATAATCTATGTTTGCTACTAGATACTCCATTTCTGTTTTGAAGTTTTCTTTAATGAAATCTGTGATCGATAAATCATCGATGAGAGATTTGATATTTTCAACTTTTGCAAAACTCGAATCTAAGTTGATTTCTTCAATTAGTTTTGAGATTGATTGCCAATCATTAAACACTGGAATT
>CAYNUR010000235.1:0-2147 GCA_964400435.1 uncultured Candidatus Peribacteria bacterium | reverse complement strand
GCCAACTCTTCTGTGCATGTTTCGGCTCGATTCATTCCTCCAAGGATTGAATAGGCGCTTCTTGTTTTTTCTGGGCTAACTTTGAAATATCCTTCTTTTACTAATCCATTCATTACTTGAGTTCTGATTTTAATTAATTTTTTGTAGAACTTGTTTTTTAATTGGGATAATTTTCTTTGTTCGCCTTTTTCGTTCTTTTTGAAAATTTGGTTGAAAATTGTTGTTTCGAAATTTTTTGCACCTTTTAATGGTTTGATTACTTCGAATAAGTAATCACTTTTTCCTACTTCTTTGATTTTTATAAATCCTTGTGTTGCCAAATGAATAATTGCTGCAGTGATGTCTTGGTTGTGAACTTTTTCGTCGATTAATGTTCCTACTTCTGTTGGATGTAAATCTTGTGGAGGTTTGTAATGTGGCATTACAATATTTTTATTTGTTCTTTCGTCTCGTCCATCGGTCCACCAAAGGAAAAGCATTATTAAGAACGTTGCTGGCATAATCATTAAACTTTTGTTGTCCAAAATCCACCATTTTGCTTTCACTAGATTTGATGAGGGATTGATTATTCCTAGGGGTACGCCAACTACAACTGTGAGGTTTTCGTATGCTTCTAAAGTTTTTGTTGAATTAACTTCAATTGAACCATCAGGATTTATCGACCATTCGCAGTTATCATATTCTTCTCCAAATTTTCCAGTTATACATTTTACTTTTAATTCTGAACTATTTACTTTTTCAGGAAGTTGAATTGTTGCAGAGACTTTTTCTGCTGGAACTACCCAATCTGTACCATTAATGTTCCAGTAGAATTCAGAATGTGGATATTCGCTCTCTTCACCAAAATGATTAATTACATTTTCTGCTTCATATTTCACGATATAGTCAGAAGTTGAAGAAAGTAATTCTCCATCTAAAGTTCGCATTTCTATAACTAAATCGTAACTGGTTTCATAGACAGTATTGTCCCAACTTTGCCCATCAAGGTCTGTTGCAGAAATGAAATTTAATCTAGCATTGTAGTCATTTTCATATCGAAAGGGAATATATCTTGCTACTCCTCTATGAGGCTCATTTGTGAAATCAACTTTGATGTTTTCAGTTACTGTTACGTTTCCATCTTTGGCGATTTCTATATCAGAATGAAAATCTGTAATTTCCCATTCTTCATAATAATTCCAATTTTCATCATAGTAACCTTCAGCAAATGCTGTAGTTGGTAGTAGGAATGAGGGGATTAGGATTCCTGCTATGAGACTAATTTTTGAATTGAGTCTCATTTTGATTATTCAGATTTATCGTCTTCAGATTTTTCTTCCTTTTTTTCTTCTGATTTTGGAGCTGCTTTTTTCTCTTTTGTTGGTGCAGCTTCTTCTTTTTTATCACTAAAACTTACTTTTACATTTTGTCTTTCTTCTTCAGTTTCTACTTCAAAGAATTCACGTTTTTCGAATCCAAACATATTTGCAATTATGTTGCTTGGGAAAACTTCGATCTTTGTATTAAGTTCACGAACAGTTGAGTTGTAATATCTTCTTGAAAGTTGAATGTGTTCTTCTACTTCTTTAAGAGTTTGTTGTAGTTGCATGAAGTTTTCGTTTGCTTTCAATTCTGGATAGTTTTCTGATACTGCAAAAAGTGATTTAAGTGCTCCAGTAAGCATATTTTCTGCTTGTTGTTTTTCTTCAACAGTTTGGGCTCCCATTGCTGCTGTTCTTGCTTCAGTAACTCTTTGGAAAGTTTCTTTTTCGTGTGAAGCGTATCCTTTTACTGTTTCAACTAAATTTGGGATAAGGTCATATCTTCTTTTTAGTTGAGTATCAATGTCTGACCAAGCTTCTTCGGCTTTGTTTTTAAGTCTGATTAAGCCGTTGTACATTCCGATAACTGCGAGTGCAATTACGACTATTGCTGCTAATGTGATTAATATTCCCATGATTTAAAATTAAATTTATTCGCAAGGTATTTTACCTTTGATTTTGTTTAATAGAAAGTAATTTTTGTACTTTGAATTCCGAAAAGTAGTATACTGTCGCGTCAGACTTCGTTGTCGGTCAATCACCGTATTTGCAATACGGCTTCCCTCCTCCTTGCTTCCTTGCATTATACTACTTTTTGGAATCCATACTTTTTAATAAGTGTTATTT
>CAYNUR010000234.1:0-2154 GCA_964400435.1 uncultured Candidatus Peribacteria bacterium | reverse complement strand
GCTTTATGAAGCTCCAATTCTTCGTAAAATTTCACGATCAACAAAATCTTTATCTCTTCCATACTTTAATCTAGAAAGTTGCTTAAATGCTTCTGCAGCCTCTCTATCACCTTCTTCTAGGTAAGGATTCAAAGGAACAATACTAAATGGTCTACTCGGCTGTGTATCAATAGACAACTTCATGACTCCTTTGTACTTATCCATATTTACCAAATCTTGATCACTAAAAACAGGAGCCATCTCTTTAGACATAAATTCTGCATCCTGGGCACCAATCTTATAACACATTATAGTTCCACAGTTACCAAATACAGCATCTTTTAAATTTAACTTTCCACCTTTACCACCATCTTCTTCAAGCTGACCAAGGTACTGATGGGCAATATTTAAACCTAGCCGATACTTCCTAGCTTCTGAAAGGATAGATTCTATACTATCTGTAACATAGTTTTGAAACTCATCAATATACAAATAGAACGGATGACGTTGATCTGCCGAAATTTTCTCACGCCTCAAAGCCGCCATTTGAATTTTTTGTACAATAATCAGACCCAATAATTTTGAATTAATTTCACCAACTGTACCCTTTGAAAGATTCATCAAAAGGATCTTCTTTTGTTGCATTACGTCAGAAAAATTAAATGCAGATCTAGTCTGACCAATAATATTTCTCATCATAGTGTTAGTCACAAATTGACCAAACTTTGCCGCAAAATATGGGATCATTTCTTGTTTCTCTCTAGCACCTGTTTTTGCCATTTGATTACTCCAAAAAGAAGCAACAACAGGATTCTTTACATGGGCCACTTTAATTTTCTGAAAATCATCATCTGTAAATAGGCGAACAATATCAGTAAGTGCACCGCCATTAGGATCAGACATTAAAGTTAAGCAACCATTTCTAAAATAATCCTGAATACGTGGACCAAAAGTTTCTTCATTAAAAAGTTTTATCATTATGTTCATTGCATCAAGAGCAACAAGCTCTTTTTCTTCCCATGTATCTCCCTCTAACAAGTTTAAACCTAAAGGACGATCTAAATCAGCTGGATTAAAGTAAATAATGTCATCAGCACGTTCACGTGGAATGAAAGGTAAAATATCTTCGATTAATGAACCATGCGGATCAATAACACATAAACCATCTCCATTTCTCAAATCCTGACGAATCATAACTTGTAAAACAGAAGATTTACCGGTACCGGTTTGTCCAATAACATAAAAATGCCTAAATCTATCATTCTTTTTCATCCTAATCTCAGTTTTTTGTCCTCTATAAAAATTATGCCCCAAAACTATACCCTCTTCCGGAATATTAGAAGGTGCAGGAGCAATTTTAAAGTTTTGCCAAGCAATGTGAGGGTTCTTGTTGTAACGAATCTTAGGTAAATGAAAAATACTAGATAACTCATCAGAAGATAAAATCATCTTATTAACTCTAAAGCCGCGTTTAAAATCTCTAAAGATAAATTTTGTAATCAGTTTTTTATTGCTGTGATATTTTGTATTATCAAAAGCATTACCATTTGAAGCAGAATATTGCACAAATGCGCTAACCATAGAAGTTAAATTCATTGATGCCGAATGTTTATTCTTTGCAGATGAAACCAAGCGAATAACAGTTTCAAAGCCAGGTTTTGAATTTTTTTCTTCCATAGCCTTAACCTCTTCGTCAGTAAGTGGAGTAGTTTTTTCAGCGGCAGCATCTTGCTGTGTAGCCGAAGTTTCGCCTTTAACTATCAAATCAAATAATGCTGAAAACCAACCAATCGGGTTGTACCATGCACGACCAGAAGATTTTTTATTTTGGAAAATTTTATTCGCTTCTTCTCTACCTTTCTTTTGCCAGCCACCCTTAACTGGTTTCATCATGATCTGAATTGCTGCACCTTCATCACTACCAATTTTAGACAATGAATTAACCACATTATTTAGTGGATCAACATTCATATTATTAAAAGTTTTTATCGGAAACCAATGAGGTTTAGCTGTATACATATATGTTGATAAAACCTGACCGTTTGGCTGAAAAATATTATAGTCATCAACCATTTCAACATATGATTCTGGATAAAAAGCAGTAACCTGTTTTTCAATAATTCCTGCGAGCCTTCTTGGGCAAACTACAAAAAAATGAACTAGACCATCAATAAC
>CAYNUR010000233.1:0-2154 GCA_964400435.1 uncultured Candidatus Peribacteria bacterium | reverse complement strand
TTCAATATTTTTTAGATCTTGCTTAACAACATCTAAAGTCGATATCACTCCATTCGAAAAAACGAAATCATAATCATCTTTCTCATTTATTTCAAAATAAAATTTGGCAATAAGGCCGTCCCCAACTGGAAATCTATCTTCTCTTCTAAGTGTTTCACCAAATATTATTTTGTCAGAGTCAGAATTTTGAACTAAATAAATCGGATCTCCCCCCAATTCTAAAAAATCGCCAGGTTCATATCTGAGAAAATTTAGATTTTCAACTTCAAATTCAATATGAAACGCAATCCCCAAAACTGGAGTAGTCATATTTTTTGCAAGCACTTTTATCTCAAGTAAATCTCTATTGATTAGAGTTCCGTCCATCAAAACCTCTCCCTCAGGTTGGTTTCCAAATTCATTATTTTCTCCCCATTGAGTTTCATTTTCAGCATATGCAATTTGTATTAAAAAAGTAAATATAGTGAATAAAATTACAGCTTTTTTCATTGTTTGTTTAAGTTAGATTCTAAAATTGGGTCAACTCTTAAAGAATTGACCCAATAATTATTAGTATGTGAGAGCAAAATTTGAACCAATTTCAATTAAATCATTTCCGTCAATTATTCCATCAAAATTCAAATCCTTTTCTTCATCATATCCGGTTTCTCCAAAACTAAAACTAAAGTTTTTTGCGAGCTCAACAACATCTCTACCATCCACACGATCACTTCGATCGATATCACCCTTTAATCCTCGAGTTTCTGAGTCAAAAGCAGATATAGGTTCACTATACGTAAATCCATCAAAAGCAATCACTCTGTACTCATAAGTAACATGAGGAATTAAATTTCCTCCATTCTCAAGAAGATCATCATCTATAAATGTAAGTTCCGATGTTTGTCCGATTGTAATGAAAGAATCATCAACTTTTTTTCTTTGGACAATATAGCTGTCTGGTGTAGAGACTGGTGCATCCCAGCTTAATTCAAGAGAGTACCTATCTTCGCCGGTAAATATGTTTAGATTAGAAATAGGTTCAATTACTTGTTCTCCAACCGGAAATTGTCCCGTGCCGTTTAAGATCGCTGGGGCTTGACCAAATGAGTTCTCAATAAAGCTAGATGTCGAAAATGAAAGATCGAATTCTTCTCCGTCGAATCCTATCACTTCAAAATCTACACTAAATAAGCTGCCTTCACCGTCAATTCCCTCTGAAGTTGTATTAAGTCTTGCTCCGGAGATTATTAATTTACCTTCATTTCCATTTTCTAACCCAGCCATGAAGGTTGTTGAGGATCCATCTGAGGATAAAAACTCACCTTCGTTTGTCTCAATAAAGTTTAGCTTTGTTGGGTCATAATCTATTTCGATCCCATAACCAAATATATCAACTCCATCACTAATTTCGGCGGTAAAATTTACAATGTCACCAGTTGAGAAACTATTGGTTGAAGTTAAAAGACTTACAACGGTAGCATCACCAGCAAATTGGCTATTCATGCTACCAGGAGTACCTAAAATTATTTCTCCTACTCTATCTATAGATCCATTGTCTGTATTTGCAGTATTCCAATTCTCTGCAAGATCTCCACTGGCAATAGGATCAATCCTTTCCATGCTTGCTGGACTTGTTCCTTCACCTGCAAACCATTCGCCCCCTAAAGAATTAACTGAATCAATTGTATTTCCATTTTCATCTTTTAGTACCAAGCTGTCACCACTATTAGCTAGAGATAATCCAATTATAGATTCAGCTTCTTCATTGCTTATTGTACCTTCGGTATCTTCAATTATAAAGAATCCAAATGCTGGAATTATCCCACTATCAATTGTGTAACTTGGTGATCCATCATCTTCGATTGTCCAACCAGTTAGATCAACGGTTTCGCTTGAGTTATTATAAAGTTCGATCCATTCATCGCTTCCACTAGCGCTAGTTCCAGACCAGGCAATTTCATTTATAACCACTTGATTATGATTTGCTGCATGTACAGGTGTTCTAAATGCAAGTGATTGGAAGCTCACTAACATTATCAGCATAAGGCTGATTTTTTCTTTTATTCGCCACATAACAAAAAAGTTAAATAAATATTTTATTTTTTGCGCAAAAAACTAATTCGATAATAGAGTTGCGATATTAAATATTCTTAAAATTTTTCTAAAATCTTTTTT
>CAYNUR010000232.1:0-2156 GCA_964400435.1 uncultured Candidatus Peribacteria bacterium | reverse complement strand
CTAAGTTTGGATGGGTACTTCCTTGAAATCTCTTTATTTTCAGAGCTCCAAATGGAAGAAACTTGTTGAACGTGCACAAAGAACAAGAAAAGGAAAAAAGTGAATTAATTAGTGACGATAGAAAGCAGAAATCCACCAATAATTATTTGGTCATTTGGCTTCATATTTAACTTGTATAAAACAGTGATAAAACCAGTAATTCTATATGCATATCCAAAATAGGGGCACTCAGGTTCATTTTAAACACACATATAGAATTGGGGGACTGTGGGTGGTTTTACCCATATTAAAGCCATATCTACATATATACTTTAAAAAATCTCGCAAGCCGAGGATATAAGCACCCCCCAATTGTGTGCTACATTTTTTGTTTTCAAAAGTATTCTTTTTGTTTAAACTTTTGTTTAACTTTTTGTTAAACTATTAAACTCCATAATCAACAAAGTTTGTTGAAGATTTTGACCTGTGTAGCTGCCCTACCAGGTTGTTAAAAACAGTGTACAGCAGCAGACAGTCCAGTACAAACCAGGGTGCCAACCTGTATTCTTGTCTTCTTGTGTGTGTTCTTGTATAAAACTTAAACAAATTATCAATCATTCTTAAACTATTTCTGTTAAACAATTTTTCTCTTGCAGAATACCTTTGTTATAGAGGATGATTTGATGTTCAAAAGGGATAAATAAATGTTATCTTAATAAAAACAACAAAAAAGTCTTTTAAAGGTTACTCTTGTTGAATTTTATCAGCCAAAATGGCAATATTTTCTTGAGAAAGAAGAGATGCTTCAAAGCAACATTTCGTTGTATAGGAATCACCCCTTCCTTTTAGACTCAGGCTTTTGATAAGCTACAAACAATCAAATCATTGGATATAGGGACTTTACCCTGTAAACAATTAAATCAGTTTAGTTTAGACTTTGATCTAAAATATTCAAACCATAGTATCTAGGGAATTTACCCTATGTACAATCAAGTTAATGTACATAATAATTATAATTTGTCAAATCAAGTATTTTCTGTACATATTTAAAACTAGTAGTAGCATATAAAATGTCTGGAGATTGTGTGCCAGTTCCCATGTATTTTTAGCTGGGACTGATATGTATTTTCCTACATTTTAGCAAAAGCAAGATTTACAGTCCGGCCGGGGTAAATCTTGTATTCAAAGTAATCTAAAAAGCAACTAAAAGGTTGACACCAGTCTTTTGTTTCTAAGATACAAAGATAATCAATCTGAATGTTTGCCATTTGAGAAAACACGTGTGGTTCTAACACGGTACAGTTTTCAAGAAAATTCAAAGATTTTTTATTTTCCAAGAAATTAAGAAGCATAAAGTGCTAAATTGGAATTAAATAAATCTGTGTTTTAAAACCCATTTTCAGTATTTTAAAACATATTTTGAGGTGAGTGTTAGCATTTGGATTTTGAACAATTATTCAAATCAAGGACAAAAAGGTACCCTTCAGTTGCAACAATTTTAAATTAGGACCTTTTCATCTCTAAGCTTAAAAATCTTATTCTTTGATGTAAATACATCAGAAATAAGTGAAAAAATCAGATCATATTTTAACAATTGAGAGACTGTGAACTCAATTTTAATAAAACTGTTCTATTAGACCACCAGTCGGTCTGTATTTATTGAACTTTGAGCTGATTCTTTAAAAATTAGGAGTTTTATCAAAAAGGCATTTTGACATACAAAAATAATAAGTATCAAATGTTCCTGCAATCACAATTGTTTTGTGTTGTATTTTGAAAAACTCATGGTGGGGTAAAATTATAACAAACCATTATTTTTGTTAAGCTATCTTCCCCATCAGCTTTTCCTGGCCAAAGGTCAGTTTTGTAGCTTGGTATTGTAAACCATTAGTTTGAAATTGGCTGTCCATTCAGACATTTCTATTTTATTACCCAAGCTAAAATTTCCAACTGTGACATTTTTTAGTAGAAAAACTAAAAGGTCAACTGTTAACTACCAAGCCACTTAAGCTCTGAGCGCAAGGCTTGCCCTATTGAACTCTACTCACTAAATATTTATTTCAAATTTATAAAAATTCAGTGTCATTATAAGATAGGTTTGGGTACTAACCATTCTTACCTGGATGAAACTGACTTAAAAAAAAACAACTGAGATTGAGTTGAGTTCAATTTCCCTT
>CAYNUR010000231.1:0-2162 GCA_964400435.1 uncultured Candidatus Peribacteria bacterium | reverse complement strand
TTTTTTTAATTTTCTTTGGAAATTAATTGAGAGATTTCCGATTAAGATTATTCCGAGAAAATCAAAGAAGAGATCTGACAGGGAAAAACTTCTTGATTCAATAAAAAGTTGAGTTAATTCTTCTAAAATAATTATGGCAGAAAGTATTAGAGATCCTTTGAGAACTTGAAAATTTTTTACTTTGATTTTCGCTGATTTTAGTGAAAGATTTATTAATAATGCCAGTGTTCCGATAAGGATGAAATGGCCTAATTTATCGCCGAAAGGGATGTACTTAAAGAAGGGGAGGAATTTAGGGATTAGGCCATTATTTGCAATTATAATTACTGTAATAACAAAAAGGCTGAATAAGATCGTTATAAATTTGATTCTTTTTTCCATAAAATTCTTTGTGAGTGGAAAATTTTGGCAAAATTAATTGAAAAATGCAAATATAAGGCTTCTCTTTGTTTTGTGAGGATTTTGGGTTATTTCTTTGCAGATCCTTTTTCTAACATTTCTTCAATCAATATTTTTTCGCTTTCTTTGAAAAATGTAAGTGCGATAGTTGGTCTATTTTGTATTTTTAGTTTTATTTTTTTTGAAAGTGAGTAAGCAATTGTTGTTGCTCTATGATGACCTTCTATTAATGTAATTTTGCGATTTGGGAGGATTAGACCAATGAATTCTGTGGATTGAGGAAAGTCTTTTAGTAATGAGTTGATTTTTTTGTTGTTTGAGTAGTCTATTTTTTGGATGATTGTTGCGAAAGATTTATTTAATTGGTCTCGTTTATCAAAAGCTTTTTGCCATGATTTTGATGGTCCGACTAAAAAATTTGGGATTGATTTAAATGGATCTATGATTTGATATCTAGTCCATTTTTTCTCTTTTGCCTTGATAGAATTTACCCAGTTTGATCGCCATTCTTCCCAGTTTTTCCAACCTTTTTCTATTGCAGTTTTTTGCCATTCTCTTCTATTTCCTTCTCTTTCTTTCCATTTTGAAAAAATATTTTCCCAATCGGTTTCTTCAATAAATTTGAGGCCATCAATTTCCATGTTTAGTTCTCGAGGATTTTTATTTTGTGTCCAATTTTAATATCTCTGGAGTTTGTGAATCCTCCATTAACTTCGATAACGTATTTGATAGGTTTTTGTGAATAAATAAGTTTTTCTGATTCTGGTGTAGCATTTTCATGAATATGGATAATTTCAAGGTTTTCATTCACGAAGATAATATCTAATGGAATTAATGTGTTTTTCATCCAGAAGCTAATTTCATTTACTTCTTCAAAAACAAAAAGCATACCGTGATTTTCTTCCATAGAGTCGATAAACATTAATCCTTCTGCTCTTTTTTCTGGTGTGTCGGCAATTTCGACTTGGATTTCTGTATTTTTCTCATTTTTTTCATCCAAAAATATTATTTCAGCATCTTGTGAGAACCATGCGTCAGTATTTTCAGATGGATTTTTTTCAAAGAACTCTGGGAGCTCTTTCGTTGCTACAGAAAGGTAAATAAGAGGGATTGCTGAAATTAAACCAAGCCAAGATAATTGTTTTTTCATTTTATTCTTGTGAAATTTCTTTTGCGATTTCTAAGATTTTATTTGTTGATCGCCAGTTTCTAGTTGTTGCGGAAAGGTTGAGTTCTTTCTCAAAAAAATTGTTTGAGAGTTTACTTTTTCCATATCCTCCTGGGCAATAAAAGTATATTTCTTGATCGCTGAAATGAATTTTATCATCTTTTTCTTTTTTCTCATCAATTCTTTCTTGAGGAATTTCTTTTGGTTTTTCAGAAAGAAAGGAGATGAGTAGTCGATTAGCAGGTTCTGTTGGATGAGGATTATTCTTGATGATTTTTTCAAGTTCTTCTTTTGTTCTCATAATTACATCTACGTCATAGCCTAAGAATGTTTTTATTTTTCTTGCGATTAATTTGCTTAGAGCTTTTTTTGATTTTATTGAAGATTGGAAAATTAGATTTCCGCTTTGGATATAGCTTTTTACGTTTAAAAGTCCTGCTGAAGAATAGAGTTTTCTGAGTTCTTCCATCTTAATTTTCTTCTGACCACTTACGTTAATTCCTCTAAGAAAGGAAATGTAGGTTTTTTGTTTAATCATTTTTCACATTATTGACATTTTCTCACTAAGGTTTATTTTTATACTAGAGAATTTAAG
>CAYNUR010000230.1:0-2172 GCA_964400435.1 uncultured Candidatus Peribacteria bacterium | reverse complement strand
AAACAAAACCTTCTGTTGAACTTAGCAAAGATGCTGAGAAAATTATGGAATTGGTAGAAAAACTACCTGTTCTAGATCTAGCTAACCTAGTAAAAGCTCTTGAAGATAAATTCGGAGTTACTGCTGCTGCTCCAATGATGATGGCTGCTGGTGGTGCTGCTGCTGGTGGAGACGCTGGTGGAGATGCTGGAGACGGTAAGAAAAATGTTGTACTAGCTGCTGCTGGTGGACAAAAAATCGCTGTTATTAAAGCGGTTAGAGAAATTACAGGTCTTGGTCTTAAAGAAGCTAAAGCTCTGGTTGACGAAGCACCAAAAGCTATTAAAGAAGGTGTTGAAGCTGATGAAGCTGCAGAACTTAAGAAAAAATTGGAAGAAGCTGGAGCAACTGTTGAACTACAATAGTTCCCAACTAAATCTTTCTTCAAAAGGTCCTTTGTTTCAAAGGGCCTTTTTTTGTTATTTAGATCAAAATTTTAGATTAGGATGGAGACTTTACCTTTTTGCAAAAATTTGCTAAAATATAGGGATTACAAAAATAAAAACTAAAATAATGGAGAATAATCCTGCCGAGGCGCCTGAGCAAGGTAATTCTCAATCTGATATTTCCGTAAAACCTGCTAAAAATCAGGAGAAATTGGATCCTACAATTCAAAAAGATACTCCGAATCCCCCAATTGATTCGCAAGTACCTAAGGACAAAACGGAAGTTCAAAATGAAGAAAAACCCAAAATTCAACTAGAATCAGCTTCGGCTGAAAATGCGCAAGCTGATTCTGTGATGGAAAAAGCTAAAGAGCTGAAAAATCAAAATTTGACTCCCTCTGATGAGAGCAAAGCTCCTCAAATGGATGAAGAGCTAATCAACCCTCTGGATCAAAAAAATAACCAGGATGAATCTTCTGATTTACTTGATAGTATTGTCGCTACGGAAACTTCAGCTGGTGATGCTCCAATTCTAGAAGAAGCTCCTGAATTTGATGCTAGTTTATTACAAGGTATTACTCCGGAGAAAAGCCTTTTATTAGTTGGTTTGAAAGTAACTTTTGCTGTTTTACTTGTTGCAAGTTTCTTTTCGATTTTATTTTTCACTACTCAGTTGACCGATCGTATGAAATTTTTGAATTCGACTTTTGGTATTCCAAATGCTGCTCAAGAACTTCGAGCGACAAATGAAGAGAAAATTGCTTTGCAAACTGACTTAAACTTTTATAGATATCTTCAATTGAAAGCTTATTTAGATGAATTTAGTTTCTTGGGAGATGAATATGCTCAGAATTATCAAATTTCAAATAGTACTACCAATTCTGAAGATGATCGACAACAGGCAAATCAAGAGTTGGAGGCTCTAAGAAATGAGATACGTGAGTCATATATTATGGCTAGAGACTTGATAAGTGAACCTTTTGAAACTCCGCTTATTGATATTACGATTGAAAATCAGCAACAACTACATGAAATCTTTAAACAAGCGTTAAGTTCTAAAATTTCCGAAAATATTTCTTCGCTGCAAGGAAATGAAGATTCTGTAGCTCAAAGAAATATTAAAAATTTCCAACAGGCGCTTAATTTAGTTGGAAATAATGCTTTAAAAAACTTATTGGTTCAGGCTGATTTTGATGAATTGGAAAATCGTGAGTTGGTTCAATTTATCGAAGATGTAAACTCAGTGATCGTTAATGACCTTAGCACAATTCAAGAAATTAAGAACAATCGTCTAGCTTGGTCGGACATGATTAATGAAATTGAATTACGAACTGCTGAAGTTGATAAATTCCATCAGGATGGGCTTTATGATGAAGTAGGAGGTATTCGATATAGTAGTTATGACTTTGATGCTGAGAGTAAAAGAATTTCGGTTGTCGGTGAAACAAAAAGATTTGATGCAACAAACTTCTCTTTAATCACTAATTTGATCGACGAGTTTAATAATAATTCTAGATTCTTTGAAAATGCTGAAATGAGAAGCTTTAGTAAATCTGGAAATATTGATGAAGGATTTATTGCTAGTATGAGACTTACTTTTGACTTAAAAGAAGATGATCCACAAGGACCTGAAAGTTTGGCGAATAATGATCAAGAAACGACAAATACTAATGAAGAAAATAATCAATAAAAATGGCAGATATTAATTATCAAATTTTAGCTAGAAGACAGAAGATCTATATTAGAG
>CAYNUR010000229.1:0-2176 GCA_964400435.1 uncultured Candidatus Peribacteria bacterium | reverse complement strand
AATTAAAGAATTACAGAGATCACTTCAGAAAAAAGCATGAAGGGAAGGATGGAAAAGGGGTTCCAATGTCACAATTTGTAGAAAAAGTTTATAGAGTTGAGCCAACCTGGTTTTGCGTGAATTGCAAACAGCACCAAAGCATTGGAAATGTTTTGAGGCACAAAGCAATTTGCAACCCAGAACAAAATGAAGAAAGCAGCGACAGTGATGTGGAAGAAATAGAACATGAATATGGCCAAAGAACTAAAAGTGGTAGACAACAGGACAACATTGTAATACAGAAAAGAAACATACTTCACAGAATTTCCAAAAATTATACTTCAAATGAAACAGATAATGATGATAACTCACAGGATAACAGTCAGATAATCTTAACACAGCAGGAGTCTGAAATCAGTGACAATCAGATCACAGACCAAATAGAAAACTTAAATCAATCACCTTCAGGTGAACCTGAATCCACTAAAGTTACTGAGAATCATATTCGAATGAAGTTAACCAAAAGTCACGGTGGACAATATGAAGTCATCAATATTGATGTAAATGAAAACAATCAGCAACTGAGTAAAAAAAGAAAAGAAAATTATTCTGCAGAAATGGGAGCAAAAGTAACCAAAAGTGGAGAACATAATAGAGCAAATAAAGGTAATCAGAGTGAATTACACACAGACATAAATCCAAATAGACAATTAGAATCTGGAACAGATTGTGAATTTGAAAACTCAGAGGAACAAGAATCACCAGAAATAAAAATTGAAAATCCAGATGAAGAAGAAACTTTGATAGATGATTCAAATAAAAATTGTGAAGAAATTAATAAATGGTGGCAAAAATGTCAAAAGCATACATACACAAATAATGACATAGTTGGCCCAAAAATATTTCTTCCCACTGACACAACTGAATTCATACACAGGATATCAGAAACATTTAAAAAGCACCAGAATGATAAGAAAGAATTAGACCAAAAAATGATTGAAATAGAAACAGGAGAAGCTCAATTCTTACAATTTTCAGAAATAAGAGACAAATCAATTTTGGAAAAATATACAACATATGTTCATCAATTTTCTGCTAAAGAATCATTGAACTTATTTGCAGAAGATTATGAGCTTCTGGATATTCCAACTGGTCTCAAGTCAACAACAGCAAAACAATATACAAATAGAATACTGGAGTTCTTTAAGTTTATGGCAAGTATATACAACAACTTTCACCTTGATTGGATGTTGGACTTCAGGGGTAACATAGAAAAAACATATCCTGATGGACAAATCAACAATGATATTTTTCTACCAACAAAGAAGGATTTAGTGGACTTTATAAAACAATTTAAATATGGAAGCAACCCAGCTGCAAACTGTGGACTTCGAATATTTGCAATAAAGAAGCTAATGGATTTTATTTCACAAGAAATAAAGGATAATGAAAATGCATTCATAGGGAGTCTTATCGATAAATCTAAAACTGTTCAATGTCTTATACAAAAAATAAGAAATTTGAATGAAGGAATTTGTCCAGATGGAACAATAAAACAACTTGCAACAGCATCAAACAAAAGCCATAAAAGAACATTGATGGAACAGCTAACAAAATTTCCAGAAAGAAACATGGATTCAATAATGAATGGTGTTCAAGATTATGTTAATTCAGAAGAATATTCAATTCAGAGAACAACTTTGATCGAATTGGCTTGCAAAGCAACGAAAATACCAACAATAAACGAATATAGCAACTCAACTAATTGGTTACTAGAACAGCTCATTTGTATAGGGGGAAATAGACCGTGTGCACTACTTGGAATAACACTTAGAGATTGGGCTGAAAAAAGACCTGGATATTGTCCATTTAATCAGGATGATGAAAATGAAATGGAGGAGGAAGAGCCAGGATGTGATGATAGAAAAGTTCTGAAGAATCCATATATAAAACCGAAAGGATCAAACTTTGATGAACCAACTGGATACATAGTGAAGTCTGATACAGATAAAATTGCAGTTGGTCCACCATGTTATATATGGTTTCCAAATGACTTAGTGGATCTAGTCAATGATCATTCACTTCTAGCACAAAAGATTCTTCCGAGATCCGTTGATATATATCACCCAAAAACTAGACTGTTCTTAAATAGTAATGGAAAACCAATAACAAGAATTGAGTGCAAGCATTTTAAAAA
>CAYNUR010000228.1:0-2181 GCA_964400435.1 uncultured Candidatus Peribacteria bacterium | reverse complement strand
ACTCTGGAGCAAATTGTGTTGAAAGATATTCATCCGGACAAAATAACAGATTCAACAAATTATTACAATATGGAGATAAAAAGAGATTTTTACGAGATATTGGCTGGTTGTAAGGATGACGGGAGTTAAGCGCATTCAATACTATAGGCAACAGACCACTCCACCTTGTCCTCCCATTAGGATAGGCATGTGCAATTCGTGTGAGGACGGCTTTAAAATCTCTAATGCTGACTTCTGCGGATCCTTGCATTTGGCTGCGTCTAGTAATTTTTGTTCTAACGAAGATGTCATGTTGAGCACATAGTTCTTCAAACGCTCCACTGAACTCTGGTCCCCCATCTACATGTATTTGCTGGGGGCTAGGCAAAAAATTTAAGAACTGAGATAATGCTTCAGCAGTGCTTTGAGCAGACAGATACTTGAGCGGCACAGCAACTGTATAGCTTGTTAACCTGTCGACCATTAGGAGCACAAATTTATGCTGTGTCTCAGAGTCGCGGGGAAGGTAGCAGATGTCTGCAATAAAAATTTCCCCAGGTGAAATAGCATCTTGGAAGGAACGTTTTTCCCCTGAATATTTTTTCTTGTAGTTATTTTTACATAAAGCGCAAACTACACATTGTGAATTGACAGTCTTAGATATTTTGTGTAACTGGGGACTATAGAAATTCATAGCAAACATTTCAGCAGTTTGAGAAGCTGATAAATGTAAGTTTTCATTAACGTGAAGTCTGGTAAGAATTTCAAATGTGATTTCTTCTGGTAAGCATAGTTTATAAATTTTATTCCCCCGAGGTTCTTTATTTTATAAAGCACTTTATTTCGAATTACAAAATGATTACTAGCGTTGTTATCTTGTTCAATTTGACAAATTATTTCATGCAAGTGGCTGTTTTTCCTTTGAAGCTCTGATAACATTTCATTATTGAAGATGTTATTGTTTTTTAATAATGACTGGCCCAACAAGATTCTAGATATAATTTCTTGATGTGTTGCAAAGTTACATAATGCAGATTTTCTACGGTTAGTTGGCAAATCTTGGACAGCGACATTTGCTTTCTCCGCATAATCAGAAATTGTAGTTGCCATGGCCGACTTGTCTCTTGGCACGTTAAATTGTTGCTTAGAAAAATAATTGACAGCAGCTGAAACTACTCCGGTCAGATTATTTAAAGAATGTTCAGCCAGATTGTCAAAATGGGATAGTTGCAGCTGCCTTAAACTATCTGCTGGGCATTTTGATAATACAACATGATCACTTGAAATTCCTAATGATGCAGTAAACAGGAGCTGCCCTTCAGGGATGAATAAAGTATCTTCAGTACAATTGAAAACTACTCCATATGGTATTTCAATGATGTTTTCATTTACGACAGGCGAATTCAGAAAGATCAAATCTGGGACTTTTAAAGAAAATTTCTCTAATTTACCATGAAAGCCCAGTAAAAACTGTATTTTAATACTTTCTGTGTCCAACTTATTTATTTCGATGCTTTGTTTTGTATAAATTTTTAGTTCATTATTAGCTCCAATTTTTACTTCAAAGTCATCATTTATATGGAATGGCAAAAAGGTTACACTGACCCTATCATTTTGTGTACCGAATGAAAAATTATTGTTGCTTATTTCTTTGATTAAAAATTGGAAAAACAAAAAGGTAATTACATCTTTTGCATTTGAACATGTCAGTTTAACCATTTTGTTTTCAAATGTGGTAATTTGCTCACTGCATACATGTCTAAGTAATGGAATGGAACCCTTAATAAAACAGGAAATTACAGATATATGTTGTGACAATGCTTGAAATGTCTGCCAATCCAATATAATATTTAATTGGATATCTGTACATTCCTCACAATTACAAAATGACTTGCCCTGATCAGAGCTGATTGTTAAATAAGAAGAGGTATCTTTGTAATTTGTAGAATAATTACAAAATGTATGACCCTGATCAGAACTCATAGTCAAATGAGATGAGGTTTCCTTGTTTTTATTGACAAAATGGTATTTGTTAAGAATGTTTTTTATGACCTTTCCATCAAGATTAAGGTCTTGAATGCGCTTGTGGATTTTACCCAAATTATGATTTTTCAGTACTTGATCCCCTAGGCTTTTTGACAAGTCCCCCCGACTGGCTAGGATACTTTGCCAAACTGGGAGAGACAGAATAGCTTCATTTTG
>CAYNUR010000227.1:0-2185 GCA_964400435.1 uncultured Candidatus Peribacteria bacterium | reverse complement strand
ATTTAGTCCTGGTAAAAAATTTTATGGACAGAAAAATATTAATTTCGTTTATAGCTTCGGGATTTATTGTTGGAGTATTTTTAGTTTTACAATTTAAAACTGAAGTAAATGTTCCTAGCAATTTTGCAATCGATGAAGTAGAAGCTAGGCAAAAATTAATTAAAGACTTACTTGATGAGCAATCTTTTCTACAAAGTCGAATTGTTGCTCTACGTGGACTTATAAATAGTGAACAGAGTGATCTTGAACTCCAGAGTGAGAACTTTAATTTTAGCAAACTAGATTCTCTGAGGAAAGAGATTGGATTAAGCGCAATTAGTGGACCAGGATTAGAGATAATTTTAGACGATAGTCCTTTTTCAGACCGTGACGAAGTTGAAGAAAACCTTGAAGCGAACCTGGTCCAAGCTTCTGACCTTAGAGACGTAATCAATATTCTTAATGCTACAAGGGCAGAGGCAATTTCCGTAAATAACCAAAGGATTATTGCGAATTCTACAATTAATTCAGTTGGCACAACCATACTTGTGAACAATTCTCACCTCTCTCCGCCTTTTATTATTAATGCGGTAGGTGATGTTAATTTAATGATGAGTAAGCTAGAGGACCGTAATTCACTATCTAATCTGTATAGTAAAGTAGACAATTCTAGACTAATTTTTAGAGTTTTACCTCATGAAATTGTGAATGTACCGATTTACAACGGTGACTTAAAAACTGACCAACTAAATCTGATTGAACAATGAAAAAAAACATAAGCATATATTTATTCTTGGTTAGTGTTGTTTTCGGGGCTGTAATCGTTACCCAAAGTAATTCTGTAAAGAATTTAAATGAGTTAGAGCTTCGTGATAATCGAAGTAATATCTTTCAAGAAATAATGATTCTGAAGCAGAAAAATGAGGATTTGAGAGAGGAAATCTCTGAACTAGAAGACACCTTGAATGAATTTGACAATGACATTTCCGTACTTGAATCCGTAGAAGATGAGACAAAAAAATACAGAAAACTTTCAGGAGAATATCCTATTTTTGGATCTGGAGTTAAAATGACACTAAAAGGACCTGTATCAACTCCACTGGTGGTTGATCTAGTCAATGAATTATTTAATGTTGGGGCTCAAGCAGTTTCTGTAAATGGAATAAGAATTACGAACAGAGTAATTGGTTTTGAATCTACACCACTGGGGCAGCTTTACATCAATGGAAGCTTACTTTCCGAACCATATGAGTTACATGCTATTGGCAAGGCTTCAGTTCTTGAAGAGGCACTTGAGACTCCGGGAGGACTGATTGATAGACTTGATGAATCGGAAAATTTTGAAGTTACCGTTGAAGCACAGGAAGTAATTCAGATGGATTAACTTTTTAGTATAAGCCATAGTGGCTGCAAGGCCAGAATGGCTAAAATTATTGATAAATACAGCCATTTAATTTTTCTCTGATAACTTTCTTTGATTATCACATGATTAATAGCCTTTTTTGCTTGTTCGATTTCTTCTTTAAGCGCTTTTTCTTTTCTTTCAGTTCTTTCTTTTTCTAAATGGTACTCTAGCATTGGAATACTATTTCTGATTTGGGCTTCAAGTTGTCCAACTCTGTAATTTGCGAGCTCTAACCTTTCTTGTCGCTCGCGAAGCTCTTCTTTGACGTCTAAAAGTATTTTTTTATAGACATCGTCAAAATTTGTCGACTGTGACCTATCTTTTCCATTAATTTCTTCATGAATGTCTGGACTAATGACGACAGTATTGTCTACTTCCTCGGACGCTACTGTCTTATCGACATTAGACATAGACACATTGTCATCACTTTGTGAACCACCAACACTCCCCCCTCTTGAATATGCCTCAACCTCATCTCTTCTTAACCAAACTCTACCATCGACATTACGAGTAGACAATTTTTTTGCCTTAATATACCTATCTAGCGTCCTAACAGACACATCAAGTATTTTACTAGCAGACTTCCTATCTAAATTATAAACACTAGACATATAGACAAACTTACACTTCCTTGTCGACCAATCAAGTATAGACACAGCATCGACAAATGTCTGGACTCATCTTAGTTTAATTGTCTAGCCAAGTAAAGTTATTAACTAGCGACAAGAACCATAAGACAATTAACTAAAGTGGACATTGATAAAAAATTTTTTATTGAGCTTTACAATGAATTGTTTGAGG
>CAYNUR010000226.1:0-2206 GCA_964400435.1 uncultured Candidatus Peribacteria bacterium | reverse complement strand
GATAATAACAGTCTCAGAAGAGAACAAAAAAGTTATTCTAAACCTTTACCCTAAAAACAAAGAAAAAATAAAAGTAATACATAACGGAATTGACAAGACTTGGTGGCAATCTCAAATTCTCAGATATACAGAAGAAGAAAAGAAAAGAATCAAAGAAGAAAAATTTTTAGCAAATGAAAACTCCTTAATTATAACTACAATAGCTGAACTCCACGAACGAAAAGGAACAATTTTTTTACTCAAAGCTATTCCTCAAGTAGTAAAGAAATTTCCTAATATTAAAGTTATTATTATTGGAGACGGAAAAGAAAAAGAAAAACTCCATAAACTAACAAAAAAACTCGAAATCGAAAACTACGTAAGTTTCCTTGGAAAACAAAAGAAAATCCCAAAACTCTTAAAAACTTCAAACATTTTTGTCTTACCATCAAAAAGAGAAGCTTTTGGACTAGTATTGATAGAAGCAATGATCACAAAATTGCCAATAATAGCTTCTCATGTAGGAGGAATACCTGAAATTGTAGTAGACAATGAAACTGGCTTTCTTGTAGAGCCGGAGAAACCAAAAGAAATCGCAAAGGCGCTAGTTAAATTAATTGAGTCAGCAGAATTAAGAGAAAAGCTAGGTTCAAATGGCTATAAAAGAGTTATAGAAAAATTCACAGCTGATAAAATGGCTATAGAATATGAAAAAACGTATGAAAAAATACTAGAAGAAATTTAAAGTTTTTTAATTTAAAATAATACCCCCCTCTGAGGCCAAAAAAAAGTTTAAGAAAAATTTAGAAAGTTTTAATAAAAAACCTTTATCATCTAAACATCAACCCAAAAGCAATCATGGTCAAACTAAAAACTATATACATCTGCGAAAAGTGCGAACATCAAAGCTCAAAATGGATTGGTAAATGTCCAAATTGTAATTCTTGGAACAGCTTCCATGAAGACGTGATTAACATCGGAAAACCTGCAAAAAACCTCTCAAAAACACCAAGAACACAAAGTAAAAAAATCAACTCCCCTACCCCCCTAAGTAAATCCACAAAATCATTAAATAAAATATCGACAGGAATATCCGAATTTGACAGAGTTCTAGGAGAAGGAATCACGCCAGGAAGCTTAACTCTCCTTACTGGTGAACCTGGAATCGGAAAATCAACTATAACACTACAAATCGCCAACAATCTCGCTAAGAATGGCAAAGTCACAATTATCTCTGGAGAAGAATCAGTTGAGCAAATATCCAACAGAGCTAAACGACTTGAACTAAATGAAGCAAACTTATCTGCAATAAACGAATTTGCACTCGAAAACATCCTAGAAATAATCAAAAAAGAACAACCGACCTTAGCAATTATTGATTCAATCCAAGTAATATCCTCGCTTGAACTACCGGGAGCAGCAGGATCTATCAGCCAAGTAAGATACTGCACAGAAGGAATCATGGAGTTAGCAAAAAGCACAAATACACCAATTATACTAATTGGACATGTTACAAAGGATGGAAATTTAGCCGGACCAAGAGTCCTAGAACATTTGGTAGACACAGTACTTCATTTCGAAGGTGACAGATTCCAACAATTCAGAATCCTGCGATCTGCAAAAAATAGATTCGGCTCTTGCTCGGAAGTAGGCGTTTTTGAAATGACAGAAGATGGACTTCAAGAAATGAAAAACCCCTCTCAACAATTCCTCGAAGGCAGGAAAGAAAATGCAATTGGCTCAGTTATAACCGTGGCAATGGAAGGAACTCGCCCATTTCTAGTTGAAGTACAAGCACTAGTATCAACAAGCCCATTCGGATATCCGAAAAGAACTGCCAACGGATTTGACTTAAATAGATTGCAAATACTAATAGCCGTACTGGAAAAACACGGAAAACTAAACCTGCAGAACCAAGATGTCTTTATTAATGTCGTTGGAGGAATAAAATTAAAAGAACCTGCTGCAGACTTAGCAGTCCTTACTGCAATCACTTCATCACTTCTCAAAAAAACAGTCTCAAATGAAACAATAATTTTTGGAGAAGTTGGACTTTCTGGTGAATTACGAAAAGTTTCTCACTCAGAAAAAAGAAAAAAAGAAGCATCTGGATGTGGTGGTCACGTCACCCAATAGATACAATCCGTCAGCTCTCTTGGTACATGGGTTGGGATATGATCAGATTCGTTGTACTCCATTCGGTGTTAGTTAATGACATATACAGTCG
>CAYNUR010000225.1:0-2227 GCA_964400435.1 uncultured Candidatus Peribacteria bacterium | reverse complement strand
TTCACACTATTTAAAAAAATATTGTCCTGAAGCAAAAATTTTACCTAATCGTATTAAGAACTTTACTACAGAACCTGAGCTAAAGGATTTTGCTGAAATATTAGCGAGTATTGATCAAGATATATTCGTTGTTTCAAGCAATATATTTGCTGAAGGATTTGAGGAAAATATTGCCGAATTTCATTTAGATCAAGCTCTTACAGTAATTGAGAATCTTGATTCGGTAGGATTGAATCAAACCGATGTAAATTTTTCTGAAAACTTAATTTTGTTGTTTGAATATCTTACTCATGAAGGTGCTGAATTAATGAGTGAACTAGATATATCAAATGATGAAAATGGTTATGGAATTTTCTCAACCTTTAAAAATGGAGAAAACAATTCAACACGAGAGTTAAGTATTCTTGCTTTTGGTGACATGATGCTCGGGAGGCATGTGAGAGTAATGATGGATAGTTATGGGCAAGATTACATTTTTAACGGAATTAAAGGTCCTGAAGGTCGTTTTTTGGAGGGAGCTGATATAATTCACGCTAATTTAGAAGGACCAATAAAAGGTTTTGGTAAAAAAGGGGGAACTTCTATGAATTTTTCTTTTAATGAGGACGTAGCTCCTTTACTTTCAAAGTACGGATTTAACTTGTTATCTTTAGCAAATAATCATGCATTAGATCAGGGATGGGAAGGTCGTGAGTCTACTATATCGGCATTGGAAAATTCTGGAATAGATTGGTGTGGTCATCCTACAGAGCCTGATTACGAAAGTGTTTATTTTGGTCAAGTCGATAATAAGACCTTTGCGTTTGTTTGTTTTCAAGATATTACTCATTCTCTTGATGATGATGGAGCAGTAGAATTGATCCAAAAAGTTGATAGTGAAGTTGATTTTGTAATTGTATCGATTCATTGGGGATATGAATACAAACATCAGCCAGCAAGTGGCAACCAAATTGAACCTGCTCATTCTTTTGTTGATGCTGGTGCTGATTTTGTAATTGGTCATCATCCACATGTGGTAGAAACTTTTGAGGTTTATAATGATAGATTTATTTTTTACTCTTTGGGTAATTTTGTTTTTGATCAATACTGGTCTGTTCCGACTCAGCAAGGATTAGCTATTGGAATCGTTTTAAGCGAAGATGATTTAGGTAAACTAAAAACAAAGGTTTATTTATTTCCAATGAGAAGTGACCGAGCTCAATCAAAACTCATGGAAGGTAATGAGAAGAAAGAATGGTTAGAAACTTTTATAAATTATGGTGACTATTCTGAGGAAATTAAGTCACAAATAAGAAATGGATTACTGGTTCATTAATTCTGCTTTTGATTATTTTAAAGCATAGACACTTGACGAACCTTGCTATTCAGCGTATAAAAGCCTTCCTGTAAACATATATACTTGAAGAGCAAAGAAGGAAAGTTAGGATCGAGATCAGATTTAGAAGGAGATGATAAGTTGAAGATTTCATCTAGTGAAAAATCTAATAGAGGCTTGGATGAAATCCCTGAACTTCCAGAGGATTTTATATCCGAAAATAATGCTGATAAAAGCGGTTTTAACCGTGAGGATGATACAACTACCCAAATAAAACGACCTAACTTAGTCGAAAAATATGCTGGAGGATATCATGGTATGTTAAATGAGCTCTTGGGTGACTTCTCAGATAAAAGAACTAAAGAAGTGGCTACCCGTCCACGGACTATTAGACCACTTACGTATGAAGACCAATTAAATATTGTCCAAATGTATTCGATAGAAGTTAATGAAGGTCCATTTGAGGCTTTGATTTTTACTAGAGAAGGACACCATACTCCAGGAACAAATCAAGACTCTTACTTTTGTGACTTTAGTGAACTTGATGAAAAGGAGAGGGCTGAAGGGAAACTGAAAACAAGAATATTAATAGCTGATGGTGTGACTGGTGCAGATTGTGAAAAAGCAGTTTGGTATCGAACTGGTGAGTTTGTTTCTAAATTTGTTACTGAGTGTTTCCCTGCAATACTTGAAGAATGTCAAAGTTCGCCTGAGTTGGATTTAAATTTTCAAAGGTGGGCTTTGAGACCTGAAGATTGTTCAACAATACATGATTTTATTGAATGGCTAATTCCTGGAGGAGACTTTCATTTACATAGAGAGGCAGATGATGAAATTAGCGATACTGATATTTTTAAAAGATATTTGGTTACGAACTGGAACCTACTAGCTAAAAAGAAATATCGTTATCCT
>CAYNUR010000224.1:0-2234 GCA_964400435.1 uncultured Candidatus Peribacteria bacterium | reverse complement strand
ATATTTTGTTGCTAAATCAAGCAGATCTCCCTCAAAAGAAATTCCTTTATTATACATGATATCAAACTCAACAACTTTAAAAGGAGGTGCAATTTTATTCTTAACAACTTTTATTTTTACTCTATTACCAACTTGTTCCTTTTCAACTGAAGAATTATCTTCAATCTTACCTCTAGACCTAATATCCATTCTAACTGAAGCGTAGAATTTTAATGCTTGACCACCAGTTGTAGTTTCCGGATTCCCAAACATTACACCAATTTTCATTCTCAATTGATTCAAGAAAACCACTGTAGTATTTGATTTTGCAGTGATAGCTGTTAGTTTCCGCAAAGCTTGGCTCATCAGCCTAGCTTGTAAACCCATATGTGAATCCCCCATGTCACCATCAATTTCAGCTCGTGGAGTTAATGCAGCAACCGAGTCAACGACAATAATGTCTAATGCTCCACTTCTAACTAGTGTTTCAACAATTTCTAGTGCTTGTTCTCCACTATCTGGTTGAGACAATAAAAGATCATCAACATTTACCCCAATTTTTCTAGCATACTCAGGATCTAAAGCATGTTCCGCATCAATAAAGGCACAGCTACCTCCAGCTTTTTGAGCTTCAGCAATTACGTGCAAGCTTAATGTTGTTTTACCAGAACTTTCTGGTCCATATATTTCTACAATTCTTCCTTTAGGAACTCCACCACCTAGTGCAATATCTAGTGACATACAACCTGTAGAGATAGTTTCAATTGCTGGTTTATTGTCTTTCCCTAATTTCATAATCGACCCTTTTCCAAAACTCTTTTCAATCTGAGCCATTGCTAGATCCAAAGCTTTTTTCTTTTCATTATTTGAACTCATAATTTTTTGTTAATAAATTATCTCTATCATAGGTGAGGGTACTCTCACCGTCAATAGTATTTTGTTTTTTCTGTCGAACGGCCATCAACAAAACAAAACTTAACACCGAAATATTAAATTTTTCTAAATTTTTCTTAAATAATTAAACAAAAATCACATAACCAACACACTGCGTTGTTGTACCTGAGCAAAGTGCCTGTCGACTGGAGCACAGCATAAGTGGAAGTGGTACACTAACCAACAATTCCTTTTTTCCTCATTTCTGCCGCCTCTTCACTATTAGCACTCTTTCCATCATCAAGTTGTTTCTCTGCTTTTTCACCATCTCCTTTTTCGTCCAATCTAAAAAAGCCATAAATACTCTTTTTAGTACCAAAAGCAACATTTTTTGTATTACATTTTGCACATGTGTAAACATATTTTTTACCCACACGATTAGTTTTTACAATTTCTTCACAATCTTTACAGTAAAAAATTATTTCACCATCTTCATTTTTTATTTCTTGTTCATTCATTATTTAAATTCATTATTGTGTATATCATCAGAAAAATCATTTAACGCTTCTTGTAAATCAGATCTAATCTCATCTGGATTCATATCTGAACTTTTAACCATATTTATATCATCCATATGCCTATGATCACGTTCTGAAAGATGAATATTTTCAATTGGCTCATTTATTATATCCTGTTTCCTGTTTTTACCAGTTTTTCCTTTCGCAATCAAAGTTCCAAAGCCCTGCGCACCAACTCCAAAAAAACTAATTATCAATCCCATACCTGCATTTTTTTCACTAATATTGATACCAAATTTAGGGTGAAAATATGCAGAAGCAGCTATAATTAACATTAATACAGATAAAAAACTCAAGGTTTTATAAATCTGGCTAGGTTTAGCCGGTAGAACTTTTAGCTGTCTACCTTTAAAGTCTAATGCAATCATTAGTAAAGAAAATCCTCCAGAAAACAAAGTGATAAAACCAGCTAGGTACAGTGGTCCAGTAATTCCAAGATACATATCACCAGTTTGATACTTATCTAAATCCTGATACCAAGGAAGTAAGCTTCCAATCACAACTAAAAAAGCCCCAAAGCCCACGATTTTTTTACTCAATGGGAATTCTGCAAATCTTTTTTTAAAACTCACAGTTGGCATGACTTTTACCTAAACAATTTTAGTAGTAGAATATCTCAAACTAATCTGATTTCAAAATGAAAATAGCAATTGATATTAGATCTGCAGGTGGAGAAAAAGCTGGAAAGGGCTGGTATACATTTAGTATAGTTGAAAACCTATTAACTCTAGATAAAGAAAACGAGTATGTATTATATTCGAAAGCAAAAATTCCAGGATTTGATAAATTTAAAAATGTAAAAAA
>CAYNUR010000223.1:0-2236 GCA_964400435.1 uncultured Candidatus Peribacteria bacterium | reverse complement strand
ATGTTACCTCTAAATTAATTTAATTAATCAAATTAAACAAAAACTCAACACAGAACGCGCTTTGTTTGAAATTAGTGGATTAAAAATAACAATACACATTTCTATAAGCAAAGCACTCTATAACATTGGTTGCAAATTTGATAGTTCTGGCAAACTTCTACCAAATAAAAACACCATAATAAATTGAGTAGAAAGAAGAATTTGGAGATATTTTAATTCAGTAGAAATAAATGGCGACAAAGGTCATTAAGCTAAACCCCTTTTCCAAAAAACAAACTCCACCACTGCTCCCGCACAGACATTCCCTCATAAGTTGCAAAACCCATTTCTAAATCACCAGCTACAATTTCCTCATCAACAATTCCATCAGTTAAAATAATAACTTCTTCTCCTGGATTCACTAAATTCATACTTTGTTTAGCGATTTTATCGATATACTCTTCTGAGGTAAAATAGAGGTAATCTTCATTCTTTTGCTGGATCTGATCCTCCAAAACTTCATTTTCATCTTGAAAAGCTTCAATATATTGATCAATCTTATACCCACTATAAATATGCTTCGTCAGCGAATAAATCAAATAAGCCAACAAGAAAAAAGCAATCATAATCACAGTTTTTGTAAAACTCGAGGTGTGGGAAAAAGCTGAAGACATCTAGTAAATATTTAGCTACAATTTGTATACTAATATTTACAATCTATAGAAATAAAATCAATGAAAATTCTTCCAGAAAAAAATATCCACTGCATAGGAATTGGCGGAATAGGACTATCTGCTCTAGCACAAATACTTAAATCGCAGAATAAAAATATTTCTGGATCAGACTTAAGCAATTCTGAACTTATAGAAGACCTACAAAAAACTGGAATTACAGTATTCAAAGAACATAAAGATACAAATCTTACAGAAAAAACTGACCTAGTTATTTATTCTCAAGCAATCCCAGATACAAATCCAGAGTTAATTGAAGCAAAAAAAAGAGGAATAAAAACAATGACTTATCCTGAAGCTCTTGGTGAATTAACAAAAAACTTTAAAACAATCGCAATTGCGGGGACACATGGAAAATCTACAACAACTGGAATAATGTCACTTATCGCAATTGAAGGCGGAATCGATCCTACAATCGTTATAGGTACAAAAATGAAAGAACTAGGCAACAAAAACTATAGAATTGGAAAAAGTGAACACTTAATTATTGAAGCATGTGAATATAAAAGGTCATTTTTAAGCTTTAAACCAAATATTCTTATAATTACAAACATCGAAGCCGAACACTTAGACTACTTCAAAGATGAAAAAAATTACAACTCAGCATTCAAAGAATTATCAAACAACTTAAGCAAAGAAGATTTCATAATTATCAACTCCGACGATAAAAATTCATTTGAAGTAACTAAAGAATCTCAAGCTCAAATAATAAAATGGAGTAGGGGAGACCAAGAAAAAAATAAACTAATAGAAAATACTCTCGAATTAATTGATAAATCTAAAATCGAAATAAAACCTTCAGTCCCAGGAAAATTTAACATTGAAAATGCAACATTTGCTGCAATCGCAGGAAATATACTTGGCATAGAAAGTGAAAAAATAAGCAAAGGAATAAGAAATTTTTCAGGAACATGGAGAAGAATGGAGCACAAGACAGTAAAATTAGATGCAAAATTTATTGATGACTACGCTCATCACCCAACAGAAATAAGAGAAACACTAAAAGCAATAAGAGAAGAGTACAGTAATGAAAAAATATTAGTCATTTTTCAGCCACATCAATACAGCAGGACAAAAAGTTTAATCGAGGAATTTGCAAAATCATTTGGTGAAGTTGACCAAGTAATTATTACAGACATTTATGAAGTAAGAGATAGCCAAGATGACATCAACTCTGTGTCTGTTAATGATTTAGTACAAAGAATAGAAAAAAATGGAACAAAGGCAATAAACGGTAACGGTATAGAAAAATCAGCAAAGCTAATAACTGAAAAAGCAAAAGAATTTGATCTCATAGTAACAATGGGAGCAGGGAACATAAGCTCGGTCTATAATTATTTCTAGACTCGTTTCCAACGAGTTCCTTCCGAACTATCTTCAAGTACAATACCTTTTTGCTGAAGTAGATCTCTAATGCGATCAGCTTCAGTGAAATTTTTATCTTCACGAGCCTTATCACGCTCTTGAATTAATTTTTCTATATCACTATCAATCTCCTCGGATTCATAAAAGATTACGCTCAAAAC
>CAYNUR010000222.1:0-2241 GCA_964400435.1 uncultured Candidatus Peribacteria bacterium | reverse complement strand
ACCTAGAGAAAGTTAAGGACCAAAATGATGTCTTGAAAAAAACAACTGAATTTAAAGAAAGAATAAAAAATGGAGAATCCTTAGATTCTATCCTTCCAGAAGCATTCGCTTTAGTAAAAGTAGCATGTCAACACCTAAAAGGAAAAGAATGGGAAGTACAAGGAAAAATGGTTAAATGGGAAATGATTCCTTATGACGTCCAAATCATAGGAGGAATAGTTATGCATCAAGGAAATATCTCAGAAATGAAAACAGGTGAAGGTAAAACACTAGTTTGTACTATGCCGGTTTATTTAAACGCACTTACTGAAAAAGGTGTTTTTGTTGTAACAGTAAATGATTATTTAGCAGAACGTGATGCTCAATGGATGGAAGGACTTTATAACTATTTAGGTCTTTCTGTAGGAATAGTTATTCACGGAATGTCTCACGAACAAAAGAAGGAAGCATATGCTGCTGATATTACTTATGGAACAAATAATGAATTTGGTTTCGACTACTTGAGAGACAACATGACAACCTCAATGGAAAATGTGGTTCAAAGAAATCTACATTATGCAATCATCGATGAGGTCGATTCTATCCTAATTGATGAGGCTAGAACTCCTTTAATAATCTCAGCACCAGATTCAGAATCAACAAATAAATACGGACAATATTCACAATTAGTTACTCAACTAAAAGAAAATGTTCATTACGATATTGATGAAAAAAGTCGAACATGCGCATTAACAGAAGATGGAATCGCAAAAATTGAACAAATTCTTGGAATGGAAAATATTTACACTGAAGCTGGATTTAATGAAGTCCATCATTTGGAACAAGCCCTTCGAGCTCAAGCTTGTTATAAAGCTGATATTGACTACATCGTTCAAGATGAAAAAATCGTGATCATTGATGAATTTACGGGGCGTCTCATGCCAGGAAGAAGATATTCTCAAGGTCTTCATCAAGCAATCGAAGCTAAAGAAGGCGTTGAAATTAAAAGAGAATCAAAAACACTTGCAACTGTAACATTCCAGAATTATTTCAGAATGTTTGACAAGCTTGCGGGAATGACCGGTACTGCAGAAACTGAAGCAGAAGAGTTTTATCAAATCTATGGATTAGACACAATTGTAATACCTACAAATCGCCCAATTGCTAGACAGGACAGACCAGATGTAATCTACAAAACTCAAAAAGGAAAATTTATTTCAGCAGTTCGCAGAATCAAAGAGTTACACGAGACAGGACAACCTGTCTTAGTTGGAACAATTTCAGTAGAAAAATCTGAAGTTCTTAGCAAATTACTAAAAATGCAAGGAGTGCCACATAATGTTTTGAATGCAAAAAATCACGCACGTGAAGCTGAAATTGTAGCAAATGCGGGTCAAAAAGGAGCAGTTACAATTGCCACAAATATGGCTGGACGTGGTACAGATATTAAAATTAACGACGAAGTTAAAGAACTAGGTGGATTGGTAGTTTTAGGAACAGAAAGACACGACTCCAGAAGAATTGATAATCAGTTAAGAGGTCGTTCTGGTCGTCAAGGAGATCCAGGAGAAAGTCAATTTTTTGTATCTCTTGAAGATGACTTAATGAGACTTTTTGGTGGAGATCGCGTAAAGAAAATGATGAACTTTTTGAAGATCCCTGAAGACATGCCAATTGAAACAAAAGTAATTTCTAGATCAATTGAAGGAGCACAAAAGAAAGTAGAAGGAAGAAACTTCGATATACGTAAACATATAGTAGAATACGACGATGTCATGAACATCCACAGAGATATCATATACAAGAGAAGAAGAAAATTCTTAGAGAAAGATGACCTGAAAGCTGACATCATGGAAATTTTATCAGAAATGATCGAAGCGGTCGTAACTAATCACACAGCAGCAAGACCACAAAAAGAATGGAATTACAAAGAAATTTGGGAAGCAATTAGTGCAATTCATAAAGATGAAAAATTCAAATTAGAAGATTTGGAAAAAATATCAGAACAAGCTGGATTAGTTGAACATATAGAAAAGTATCTAAAAGAAGTTTACTCAGAGAAAGAAAAAGTTTTGCCAGAAACAGAAATGATGAGAAAAATTGAGAAAGCCATCTTCCTTAGAGCAAACGACACACTTTGGATGCAACACATCAACGATATGAAAGAACTAAGAGACGGAGTTGCTTTTAGTGGTTATGCTCAAAAAGACCCATTAGTTGAATATAAATCTCAAGGATTTGAAATGTTCAATAATTTATTAG
>CAYNUR010000221.1:0-2242 GCA_964400435.1 uncultured Candidatus Peribacteria bacterium | reverse complement strand
TCCTAAGCCTTCTTAAAGGAATATCGCATTCTCTAGAAATCGTCACATCAGAAATAGCCATTCTTTTCAATAACTGAAATAATTCTTGTACTCTATTAACCTCTACATATTCAATTGAATTCTCATCTTCAGCTTCAGGTTGAAAAACAGCTTTCAAATCAACTAAAAAGCGCTCACGATTTAAATCAACTTGAAAATCTAGATCACATATTGCTTCAAACTCTTCAGTATCAATAACTGACAATCGCCCTCTATAAATATCTTTTACTCTTTCAAACTCTATATCAAGAAGCTCAGCAATTTCAATCAACGAAATAGAATAATCACTTGAATTTAAATGCCTATCTAGCAGCGACTTAACACGATCTGTATCTAATTTTATTTTATCCCTATGCTCAAGCCTAGTCCCCAAATCTTCAATCTTTGAAGCTTCCATATAAAAATTTAATAGACACCTATATAACGAGAACTCATTTTTTTGTCAACTTTTAGGTCCTTGTAGACCCAGTAGATTTGCTGATCGTCAACACAAGGCAAATATTAAAAAACAACAAAATCAACAAAAAACTTCAGTAGTATTTGCTTGGATGAGATGCAAGGCGCGAAACTAAAAATGATCCGCAGCGACCTAAACGGTCGTGAGGAATCATTTTTAGTTTCGCAACGAAGCAGATCGCCAAGCAAATACTACTGGGCGATGCCTTCGGTTCTTATTTCGCGAATAACATGCACCTTAACTGGCCCAGGACTATGCATATCTCTTTCAATCTTTCTGGCAATATTATGAGAAAGTTTTATTGATTTCAGGTCATCAACTTCATCTGGGTTAACAAAAATTCTTACTTCAGTACCTGCTTGAATTGCGTAAGCTTTTTGAACACCTTCAAATGAATTACAAAGATTTTCTAATTCCATCAATCTTCTAATATATCCATCTAGGTTTTCTTTATTTGCACCAGGTCTTGTATTTGAAATTAAATTCGCAGTTTGAACCAATTTCGCTTCTAAAGATTCTGGTTCAGGAGTACCATGATGAGCTTCAATCGCATGAACTACTTCTTTTGGTAAACCAAATTTTCTAGCAATATCTGCACCAATATGAGCATGATGACCAGGAACTTCATGATCAACAGCCTTACCAATATCATGTAAAAGACCTGCTCTTCTACAAATACTCACATCAGCTCCTAGCTCAGCAGCAAGATTTGAAGCAATGAAAGAAACTTCCATTGAATGTTTAAGAGCATTTTGACCATGAGTAACTCTAAATTTCAATCGACCTAAAATCTTAACTAAATTTGGATGAAGACCAGCTACTCCTGTTTCAAGCATGGCTTTCTCACCAAGTTCTTTAATCAAATCATTAACTTCAACCTTAACTTTCTCTACAGTTTCTTCAATTCTTGCCGGATGAATCCGTCCATCTTCCAACAATCTTTCAAGACTGACTTTTGCGATATATCTTCGAACCAAATCGAAACCAGAAATCACAATTGATCCTGGCGTATCATCAACAATCACATCAACTCCTGTAATTTGCTCAAAGGTATTAATATTTCTACCTTCACGCCCAATAATTCTTCCTTTCATATCATCACTTGGAAGATTAACAATTGTCGCTGTTGACTCAGAAGTAGTTTCAGAAGCACATCTCACAATGGCATCTGCCAAAATCCATCTAGCTTTTTCATCAGCTTTCTCCTTTAATTCAGCCTCAGTCTTTTTAATTTGAGCAACGATATCCTCCTTAGCTTCTTCTTCAACTTTTTTGATTAGAATTTCACGAGCTTCTTCTTTTGACAAAGCAGAAACTTTCTCCAATTCAACAGACTGCATTTTATGAATTTCTTCAACTTCTTCACGCAATTTGCGAACAGATGCAACCTTTTGATCAAGCTCTAAACGACTTTTTTCTAAATCGTCAGTTTTTTTATCAATATTTTTTTCCTTTTGAAGTAGACGTTCTTCAGCCTTATCAAGCTCAGCTTGCTTCACCTTTTCTTCTTTTTTAATTTCATTTTGAAGCTTAAATGCTTGATTTTTAGCTTCAAAAACCATTTCCTTAGCTTTAGCCTTAGCATCACTAAGAATCTTCTCTGATTTCTCATGAAGATCTTTGTTCTTTTCTTCGACCTGTTTTTTCTTATAAACATAACCAGCTGCGCCTCCTGCACCTAGACCGATTATCCCTACAAGAACTGATAATAATGCTTCCATAGTATAAAAAAGTAAACAATCATAG
>CAYNUR010000220.1:0-2243 GCA_964400435.1 uncultured Candidatus Peribacteria bacterium | reverse complement strand
AGAGCAGATGCCACCAGACTTAGACTATATCGCCACCAGCACCATTACCAACTGTGTAGCCGAAGTATTCTACGAAGAGCTGCTGTTTTTATTCGAAGATGCAAACGACCGCAAACTCTGGATAAAAAACAAGGGCATGAACAGTAGGGCCTTCTCCAGAGATGTAGTAGGCTTAACGAGTTACGACCCTCATAGCCTATCGCCCCAGGCAAACACCGTCTTTATCCACATAAGTCGTAACAGTATATACCACCAACTGCCCGAAATACTGTTTCACCCCCTCGTACTCAGCACCCCCTCCAGGAGTAACGAAGATAGTGTAGAGGCCGTACGCGAACACCGAAAAAAACAGGAAGAAAACATCCACTTTTTTATTCCTTTTGATACTCTTTTATTTGAAACCAGCCTAAAACTCTTTAATAGGCACCTCAACATTTTTACCAACGCCTATGCCCAACAAAACCTCTTTGCCTTCGCTAAAGACATTCTTAAAAAAGATATTCCGCTACAACCCCAACAGCGCTACAAGCTCTTTCTTAACCTGTGCAAGGGCGAACACTTAAAAGAAAACCTCCCCGCCTTAGAAGATTTGTTGCGCACCGTACTTGGGTTCGGGGTAACCCTGCAATACAGGCCTTGCGTACTCACAGAAAGCCCCTTTATGCCACTGGGCGAAGGCATATTAGGATACGATATAGGCACCCAAGGCCCCACCCTTAGCGAGCAAGACGATATGTACGCTACCCTGCAGCTTACAGAACCACAAACCTATACTACACTGCAAAAGAAGAGTAGTAGTGTTAAAAAAATACTGGAATTCTTCACCTTCGCTAACAGAGCTATTATAGTGCAGCACCAAGTGCTATACAGCAGTGGCTTTGAACTGGCCACAAACTATTTGGGCTACGACACGGTACTGGAGCCTAACCATCAAGAAACAGCAAAAAGCGACGCAAAAAAACAGTAACCACACTTACTTAACACCTATACACTACACCCCATGAATGTACTTTTACTCTTTTTTTTAAAATACCTGCTGGCACCGCTACTTGCCATTGGGTTAGCCATTTTACTCTACATTATTGCAAAACAAAAAGCAGAGCTAAACCTAAAAAAGCTCCTCATCTTTATGCTACTCCTCATCCTACTTTTGGCACTTCCCAGCCTGTTAGGATTTCTTAGATACGATTTTATTTGGGGCGGGCTAATGGTTACTATTTGTAGCTACCTGGGCATAGGACTACTGTTTAACATTTTTGCCACCACCAAACTGTTTAACAGTATAGGATTTAAAGAAAACCGCTGGTTACCCCTACTAGCCCTTTTGCCACCTATTGTACTCGCCGCGTGGATATACTACTTTGTATTTGGGTGGGCCAACCAACTGGGGTACGAACTGTGGGCTATGCTAACCCCACTGTGGTTTTTGCTACCCCCACTCTACGTATTTGCCAGAGACCTATACCTACACATCCCTACCCCCTTTTACGAACCCTGGATTGTCAGTGACACTGTGAATGATGACGAGTACTGGAACAATGTAGACACCTTTAGGCTGATGCAAGTAACCGTAAAAGTAAAACGCGACCCAGAGCAGGAACACTACGCCTCCTTCTCCGTAAAACTCCCCGAAGATGTAGCCCTGGGCCAATGGTTTAATCGGTTTGTGGCCGACCAAAACATACGATTCCCCAACAATACCATAGTGACCCAAAACGAGACAGCCGCCTATGGCTGGATTGTATACACCCACCGGTGGCTACCCATGCCTATTTTTACCCGAGTGCTGGATTTTGATGGCAACGTAACCGACAATCGTATAAAAAGCAACGCCACTTTGTACGTACGTCGTGTTTCACAAAGCCAAGCCGCCGAAGCTTTCCCACAGCAGTAAACTTTTCCCTAAACCCCCAGACAGAGTTTAATTTACACACTCTCGAATCGCGTTCCGTGAGTCTCAGTCTCCCCAAAAATCAGGGCTGTTAAGTTCTGATACTTTAACTGAGCAATACGAAAAGCTCGATAAACGTCAGGAGTGTTTTGAAACTGCGTTTCAAAATATATCGAGTGCGCCCGGCATGGGCAATAACTATAAGGTTCAAGTCCCGAACGCGCCTTTATAGTGGGAAGCGTTAGCTAAAGGCATGGTTGCTGAACTTGTCGAAGTAAGGGTGTTCTCCGTGAGGAGGAATCTGAAGGAAGCCGGTGGCAAAGTCCTGCTCTGACGAACAGAAATCACATAC
>CAYNUR010000219.1:0-2244 GCA_964400435.1 uncultured Candidatus Peribacteria bacterium | reverse complement strand
ATTCAATACATTATAACTCTTTTTAATAAATTTTTCAATTCAAAGAAGAGCTGAAATTGACTTATGCTAGTGATTTTGGGATAATGTGATCTGGCTTAATTTTGATATTTATGGCTCTGAAGCAAACACTTCACGATTACAAAAAATTTTTTGATTTCAAGGCTTTAGCTGAGAAAATTAAGTTATACGAAAAAAACTTTGATGAAGATGTTTTCTTGAAGGCATTTAAGTTTGCGGAGAATGCTCATAAAGGCCAATTGAGAAAAGATGGAGTTACGCCTTATATCGTTCATCCAATGAGAGTGGTTGAAATATTAGCTGATCTACATGCTGATTTTCCAATGATTATTACCGCAATCATGCATGATGTCCCTGAAGATACGAAATATGAAATTGAAGACGTAAAGAATCTTTTTGGAGAAGAAGTAGCTTTTTTGGTTAATGGTGTGACCAAGCTTTCTAAAGTTCAATATAGAAATAACATGCCTGAAAGAGAGGTCGAATCTTTGAAAAAACTTTTTCTTCATACGGCAAAAGATCCTCGAGTAAGCATTATTAAGATTGCAGATCGTTTTCACAATATGAATACTCTTGATTTTGTAAGAGATGACAAACAAATACGGATTGCTAAAGAAACTTTGGAAATATATGTTCCAATGGCTAATCTATTGGGATTACAGTTGCTAAAACGTGAGCTTGAAGATTTATGTTTTAAGTATATTTTTCCTAGTGAGTGTGAAGCAATGAAGGAAAAAATTGAGTCTGTTACTAAATTAAAAAGAAAAGACACTGAATCTTTTCTTAGCTCGATACGCAAAGTTTTTAAGAAAAATGAAATTGAAGCAAAAGTAACTGTGAGAAAACCTCGTCTTTATAATATTTATAGAAAGTTATGCAAGACAGGTAGAACAATTGAAGATGTAGATGACCGTTTAAGAATAAGAATTACTGTAAATTCTGTGGAAGAATGTTATCAGGTTTTGGGATTAATTCATGGAAAATACATTCCAAAAACGGATCGGTTTCGAGACTTTATTGCTAACCCAAAGGTAAATGGCTATCAGAGTTTACATACGGTAATTTTTAGTGCTGATGGATTAATGACTGAGATAAAAATTCAAACTTATGAAATGTGCTTAGTTGCTGAGTATGGAATTGCTGCGAAATTTTTTGATGATCACTCTAGCGGCAGAATTGCAAGAAATGTAAAGGATGAAAAAACTTCTTGGATGGAGAAAATTGAGAGAATTGAAGAATCGAGAGAAGATTTCTTGGAAACTTTAAAACATGATGTATTAGAAGATAGAATCTTTGTCTTTACTCCTCGTGGTGAAACTATTGATTTACCGAAAGGTGCTTCTGCAATTGACTTTGCTTATGCCATTCATTCTGAAATTGGAATTCATGCGAGTCGTGCAAAAATTAATGGGAAAAATCAACCAATTACAAATGTTTTAAAAAATGGTGATGTTGTAAATATTTTTGTAGAGAAAGATACTTTCCCTGAGCTTTATTGGTTAAATTTCACGAAAACTAATTTAGCAAAGTCAAAAATTAAGGATTATCTTAAAGAATCTGGGAAAGTGAAAAAATTGGCGATGGGTAAAAAAATTCTCCAAAAGGAATTTGACATAGCTGGTTTAGGTTTATGTCAGGATTATGCTTTTAAGAAAGTACAAAATGGATTAATGCGGTATGTAGGGAAAACTTTTCAAGATTGGCAAGAAGTCTTTTTGGCTATTGGTGGTGGAGAGATTAAAGCTGTTGATGTAGCAAATGCCTTAATCGGAAAAACGAATACCAATAAAAACTTGCAGAAAAATATTATTAATGAATTATTGTTTGAAGATGATGGTGCTGGAATGAAGGTTAGCTTGAGAATTTTAGCAAATAATCGTTCTGGACTGTTAAAAGATATTTCTGAAGTTATTTATCGTAACTCCTTAGATTTAATAAATTTAAAAGCTAAATCAATGAGCTTTTGGAGAAAAGAAGCCTCTTTTAGTGTGAAAATTCTTGTAAGTAATCTGGCACAAATTGGTAAATTGTTTGATGAAATTGAACAAATTGAGGGAGTAACTAAAGTCCACAGAGTTAATCTAAAAGGACTAGCCCTGTTTTATTCTGTTGCGTTCCTTGCTTCAATAATTTGGGCAGTTCATCCTTTTGTTTTAAGCTATATTGTCAATTCAAGTTTTGGATCTTCACATCAGTTAGTTGTAAAACTAATGATTTACTTAGGAA
>CAYNUR010000218.1:0-2257 GCA_964400435.1 uncultured Candidatus Peribacteria bacterium | reverse complement strand
TTCTAATTTCTTTTTTTCTTGAATAGAATCTTCAGCTAATTTTTTAAATCTGTCTTTTTTATTCTTACTTAGATTTTGATTCTTGAAGTATTTTTTGTGTTCAGTTGCGAGTTTCATTCCTAAATGAATGTAATTTCCAGAGTCTTTAGCAAGATCTAGAATTTGGGCTGATGGTGTTAAATCTGGATCTTTTAGTTTTTCAATTTGCTTATCTAAAGTTTTTTGAAATCTCTCATCTGCATAATTTTTATCTAAAAGCTTTGCAATTTTTTTCATTTCTTTCATTTTTTCGCAACCTGATGCTTGCAATAAAACCTTCTTTGAATCTTCTAATATTTTTAAATTTTTCTTTCTGCCTTCAATAGCAACTAAGTTTTGATTTTTGCGGATTTCAGCCATTTCTTTCTTATCGATTTTTGGGCTACTATTTAGTAAGCAATATGTCGTAAAAATTTGTAGGAAGTTTAAATGTTCTTCGTTTACTCCTACGGCTGATAATGGATCGATGTCTACTGCTCTTACTTCCATATATTGAATGCCTCTTTCTTTTAAAGCCTCTAAAGGTGTTTCATTTTTTCCCGTGATTCTTTTTGCTCTGATTGGTGCATAGAATTCATTTTCTCCTTGGAGGATATTTGTATTTAATTGAATTCTTTCTCCTTTCTTTTCTGTACCTATTTTTTGATATCTTTTATGAGGAGTTGAGATTAAATAACCTAAATCATTTATGAATTCTTCTAGCGAATTAAAGGACACATTGAATTTAGATTGAATATCACTATAGTAACCAATGCTACTTGTTCTCAGTGATGTAGCGTATTCTCCATAATAGGTTTCTTTATCAATCTTTTTTAATTTTTTTGCGCGAGAATTTAGATATGATTTATGAATTAATGGTGATGAACCAAAAAGATAAGTGTATAACCACTGATTTCTGAAGAAATTTCTTTGAAGTTTTAGGAATGATTCGTTAATAAACTCTTGAAGATCTTTTTCTGGATAAAAGGCCTTTCTTAATTCATTCCAAAATTTTTCTGAAAATGAAAAATTATAGTGAATTCCTGAAACCGTTTGCATTTTTCGACCATACCTTTGCTCTAAACCTCTTCTGTATATCTCTTTTTTTATTCCTTGATTTGATGTTCCATACTTCCCAATTGGTATTTCACTATCCTTTGGGAGAATTGGTGGCATGCTGAATGGCCAAAGATATTCTTTGTCTAAATTTTTTTCAAGATGAGTAAAGATATCCTTCAAAAAAGTAATTGTTCTTTTTTGACTTTTGAATGCAGGGGTTATTAACTCAAATTGAGATTCAGAAAAATCTGTTGAAATATATGGATGAGTTAATGTTGCACCAAAAATTTCGGGATGGTCTTTTTGAGAAATTTCTCCTTGAGAGTTAACTCGTAGTTTTTCAATTTCTAAACCAAAGCGAAGTTGGTTCAATAATTTTGCTTTTGAAGCGCTTGAAAAGTGCTTGAGCGATTTTTGATATGTCCAAGTCATTAGAGATGGTTATTTGCTCATTAATTAAAGATTGAGCAATAAATATTTTTTCTTGGAGAACTTTTAGAATGGTAATTTGATTATAGTTAGTTGAATGAAAAAAATGCAAGATTTACTAGAAATTCTTACTGCAAATTTTTAAGAAATAGTTCTGTAATATTAATTTAAAATTAAAAAGCGAATTTATGGTGATGAATTTGCGAAAATTTGCTAATCTTTCGAAGATTACTCTTAATAAAAGTTAATTATGGCTAAAATTAAGTATGATAATAATGGTGATGAAATTGAAGTACCAGACGGAACTGAGCTAAAAGAAGTTTCTCGAGATGAGGGTTGGAACATTCCTTATGGTTGTGAAGATGGAATTTGTGGGACTTGTATCGTTGAGATAAAAGAAGGAAAAGAGAATTTGAATGAAATGGAAGAAACAGAAGAGATTACGCTAAGTGCAATGGGAGTTAATGATGGAAATCATCGTTTAGCTTGTCAGTGTAAGTGTAAAGGTGAAATGACGATTAAAACTTATTAAAAGTGCCTGAATTGCCAGAGGTTGAAACTATAGTTCGAGACTTGAAACCTAACTTAGTTGGGCAGACATTTGAATGTGTTCATATTTTTAATGCAAAATCAGTTAATTTGGAGAAATATGATTTCGATGATTTGAAAGGAGTAAAGGTGAAATCAGTAGAAAGGAGAGGAAAATTTATTAATATTTCATCCAGAGGCGCGTTTAGAGGAGAACCATCGG
>CAYNUR010000217.1:0-2259 GCA_964400435.1 uncultured Candidatus Peribacteria bacterium | reverse complement strand
GCCTCACCTCTACCAAAAAAGTCTTTTAAAGCTTTCACTTCAAACTCATCACTATAACTCATTCCAAAAACGACAAAAACAGTAAACAATATCGCAAATTCACAATACATTGATGGAAAAACAATACCAAATGAAGGGAATGCAACCATTAAAATCAATGCCGGAACTAAAGAAGCTGAAATCGCATAACCTGCAAACTTACAAACTTTCCTTTTAGATTCATCTTTAATCTTTTTATTCGCAATCGCAAAAAATACACAACTCAAAACAATGTATCCAAAGTAATAGCCCAAATAAGAATAAGTAAAAATTGGACTCGAGTTTATTGATCTAAAAACAGTAGTCTTTATCAAAACAAAAACCTCTAAACATGAACTTTCCAAAATAAAATTATTTGTAAAAACAGCAATTCCGCCAAAAACAACGGCAGGAATATAGACTAAATAATCTATAAAACTAGTTTCACCACGCGGATATCTCAAAGAAAAATGCAAACCCATAGCTGGCAAAACATTATAACTTAAAAAAGCAATCGTTCCCCAAACTTCATTTAATTTTGTACTACAAAGCATAAATTCAGAAAATTGATACATTCCCAAAGCAAAAAGAAAAACCGCTAAAAACTTAATTAAAAACGAAGATTTATAAAAAACAACTAAAGCAATTGCTACAACAAATTCAATTAATGCAGTCAAAAGCGAGACCTTCGGACTAAAACACATATTCAAAAATTAGAAAAAACAATAAAAATATAATACAATGAAAAAAGATTTAAAACCCTCACACATGAAAAAAACTATAGTCTCACTACTAATCCTTGCACTTATCGCTGGCGGAGGATTCGCAATTTACAGTTACATAGTTGCCAATAACGAAATAATTAGCGATGAAGCATCACCCCTCGATTCAACTCCTTTAACAAACCAAGAAGATGAAGAAAATATCGAAAACGAAACAGCAACAAACGATGAAACGACAAATAACGAACAAGAAAAAATCTCACGCGGACCTATGTTCGAAGAAATGACAGATCACTTAGAAGAAATGGAGAAAGAAGATTTTATGGAAGAAACTGAAAAAATGATCAATGAAGAGATGGAAAAAGAAGAAGAAATGCCAGCAGGACCACAACTCATTGCACAAGGAGATTTTATTGCTGCAGCACACGAAGTTGAAGGTGAAGCTTTATTGATTGAAGGTGAGGAAACAATCATTAGGTTTGAAAATTTTGAATCAATAAATGGACCAAATCTTCATATTTATCTTGCAACTGATATCGAAGCAACAGATTATATTGATCTTGGTGAAATAAAAGCAACAAAAGGAAATGTCAATTATTCAGTTCCAGCAGAAACAGACTTAGAAAAATACAACCATGTTTTAGTTTGGTGTGTACCGTTTGCAGTAAATTTCAGTTATGCAAAATTGGAGAACCTTTAAAGGATTCTCCAACTAAAAAACTCTTTGATAACTAAGCATCCGCATACTTTATCAAGGAGTTTTTAAACCTCAAGTAAACTTCATTATACTTTTCTAAAGAAACTTCATCCCTATATTGAATTCCAAATGTAGTTCTTTCGAAACTTGAAGGTTCATATCCTTCAGGAAAAGGAATCTGTTCAGGATAATCAGTAGCTCTTCTTGTATCAACAACTGATCTCCAATAACTACCATCTTCTGATTTAATAGTTTGCCATACAATTCTCTGCGCAAAGTTTTCATCAACTTTTTCATCAACTAATTCTTCTCCTTCTCCAACCATAACTTGCGGAGGTTCACCATCCCAAAGTGGCGAATAAATGTACATTTTCACAGCACCATCAGGACTAGAAAAATAAACAGCATCACCAGAAATTTCTTCAATAATAAATTGCTGTGGAACTTCAACATCAAAATAATCACCTCGATAAACTGCCCATTCATAATCGTCCGGATCAACAACTGAAACATCAACAACTACACTTTCACTTCCATCAGCATTACTTTCCATATCAAGTGGTAGTTCACCACCAGTTTCTAATTCTTCAACTTCTTCGCCTTCAGGAACAGAGGTATTTTCAATCTCAGGATCCCCCAAATTAATCTCAAAAGTACACGCTGACAAAAACACAGTTAACAACAAACAACTAAACTTTTTCATAGGAAAGATTTTAATAATATTTTTATCTTAAAAAAATATACTCTGATTTACAAATGAAAAAGCGCTTACTCATCTAATTTTAAGGTTCAAAAATATTTAAAGCTAATCTAGTTTTAAAA
>CAYNUR010000216.1:0-2262 GCA_964400435.1 uncultured Candidatus Peribacteria bacterium | reverse complement strand
ACGTGCTCTTGGGTTATTAGAAACTTCTTCTTTCGAAGGTAAAATTGGTTTTTTGACAACTTTTTCAACTAGAGGATCTCCAAAATTCCTATAAATTGCCTCTTGAGGATCAGTTACTGGTGGCTGTTCCAACTCTTTGAAATAATGCTTAACAATTCGATCTTCCAAAGAGTGATAAGTGATAACCAGGATCACCCCCCCTGGATTCAAGATTTCAAATGATTGCTCCAATGTTCTCTTTAAAACTTCTAACTCATCATTAACCTCAATCCTCAAAGCTTGAAAAATTTTTGTCGCTGGATGCGACTTAGATCTAGAGCTCGAGCGCTTTTTTGGATAAAAATCTTGAACAAAATCTGCTAATTCAGTTGTACTCTCAAAGTTCTTTTCCTTGCGGCGCTCAACGATCTTTCGTGCAACTTTATTACCCAACCTCTCTTCACCATATTCATAGAATATCTTTGCTAAATCTTCTTCAGCATAATTATTAACAACATCAGCTGCAGTCAGCTTACTTCTTGGATCAAACCTCATATCCAATGGCCCTTCCCTCATAAATGAAAAGCCTCTTTCTGCTTCATCTACATGAGGAGATGAAAGACCAAGATCAAAAAAAATCCGATCAACACTCTCAAAACCAGCTTCTATAACCCTATTTTTTAAAAAACAAAAATTGTCGTGTACAAAAATTATTCGATCAATATATTTTTCTAACCTCTTCTTTGCTTCTCTTAAGTTACGTTCATCTTGCTCAAAAGCTACTAACCTTCCTTTTTCCAAGAGCTTTACGATCTCTAAAGAGTGACCACCAAGACCTAAAGTTCCATCAACCACAATCTCATTACCACTTAAATCTAAATACTCTAACACTTCATTCTTCAAAACTGATATATGCTCCATTTCCTTCTATTAAAACATTTTCGGGACACAATGTTCAAAACTTGTGCACTCCATGTGTATAACTTTTTTATCAAAAATCTCTTTTTCCAAGATAAGAAGAATCAAAACTAAGGTCAAGCAATTAGAACAACTTTTTACCACAATCCAAGATACAAAAGTTGAACAAGCCCTATATCCTCAATAAAAAAAGAAAAACAAAGAACACAAATATTAAACTTGCTCAACCCTTCAAATATTGTATATCTTTTTTGAACACTCAAGACTACACACTTTTAGCAAAAAAACTAAGAAGCAGAATAGTTTGACCGAACAAATTGACAACAAATCCCGAATAAAAGAAAATCAACTCATGATTTTATCACCTGAATTAATCACTTTTTTCTCAGCAATGCTCCCATTCCTAGAGCTTAAACTAGCCATACCTTTAGGAATAGAGCTCGGACTTTCAAATACAACAACCTTTATCTTTGCAACATCTGGCAGCATCATCCCTGCAGCAATAATACTCGCCATCATTTCACCACTTTCAAACTACCTAAGAGAAAAATCAAAAAAAATAGACCAATACCTGACAAAACTCTTCAACAAAACAAGAACTGACCACAGCAAAAACTTTAATAGATATGGAGCAATCCTATTAATTATAATTATTGCCATCCCTATCCCAGGAAGCGGCACAGCCACTGGAAGCCTAATCGCGTTCATTTTTGGAATAGAATACTGGAAAAGCCTAGGATTAATATCACTAGGCGCATTCACCTCAGGACTACTACTAACTGCCGGAGTAAACTCAATTCACGCAATTGTAAATGTCTTTGCTTAAAATATCTCCCTCACGAACAACCTCAAATTTCTCACCATCAACTTTCACAATTGTTGACGGTTTCTTATGAGGTATCTCTCCAAAATCAACAACAAGATCAACTTCCGGAAACTCAGATTCAACAAACCTTTCATCAATCTCATACAATGCAGATTCACCATGAATGTTGGCGCTAGTAGTAGAAAGTGGCGAATCAAAAAATTCAACTAGCCCCCTACAAAAATCATCACTGGAAATTCTCATAGCAATATACTGAGAATTAGAATTCAAAAAATCAGGAAGAGCCTCAGTTCTTGGAACCATAACTGTCAAAGGACCAGGCCAAAAATCCTCAACCAACCTCCTGCCTAAATCAGAAAAGACACCAAATTTTTTAGCCATCTCAAAACTCGAAACCAAAATACTTACAGGTTTATCCTGAGGCATTTTTTTAACACGATATAGTTTACCCAAAGATATTTTATTAAAAACATCTACAGCAAAACCATAGCAAGTCTCAGTAGGATGCAACAATAAACCATCATCAGACAAAACATCAC
>CAYNUR010000215.1:0-2265 GCA_964400435.1 uncultured Candidatus Peribacteria bacterium | reverse complement strand
GCCATGTTGATTAGGGTTAACAGAAAATTAGTAATTAGTAATTAGTAATTAGTAATCCACGGTAGAGTAAGGACATCGTTTTATAAGGTCCTGAAACTACCTGTAAATCTACTAATCAGTGACCAGTAATTAGTCGACCACGGTACAGAAAGGACCTAGTGGTTGCATGTAAACTTTGCGATAAAACATTTCCAAACAAAAGTTTATCTTAGACAACATCATAAAGCAGTTCATATAAGTTTAAACAATGAAGCAAGAAGACAAGATTCCAATGTTAAGGATAGAGGATGTTGATGAAGCAGAAGTTACTTTTGCTGATGATGACACTTGTGTAAATGTTGAAAAAATGTATGAAGAGAATAGTTGGCCAGCAGATTGTCCAACTGGCTTTAGTTTTAAGGGGAAGAAACGAGGTTTTGTTAAAGCAGTTGATAATTTAAAGTGGTTATTGAAAAAGGGACCTCAAAAATATAATCAGATTTCTTTTAAAATCTTAGACTCAAGAAAGAAGACTCATAGTATTGAGTATGACATAGAAATTGTTAAGGATAATGAAACAGGTACAGCCACTGTGAAATTTTATGGACCAAATACTAAAAAAGGTTCGACAGTAATGATTAACAAATGTAAAAAGTTTGATGGAAAATTTGCTGAATTTTTAGCAGTAGATGTTATCAAATACTTATTAGATAAGTATTTATCTGGCGAGGGGAAAAATTTGCTGGTTGAAAATGTTTCTAACATGAAAACCTCAGTTACATGCATAACTTGTGGGAAAGTTTTTGCAAATGAACGAAATTTAAAGGTTCACATAACTAAAATGCATGGGAATACCAGGTCATATCCTTGCGATGTTTGTGATAAAAGTTCTAAGGACAATGAGGATCTAAAGAAGCACAAAGAAAAAGATCACGAGGATGAAAACAAGGGTAGCAAAGTAAATGATGAATCTAAGGATGTTATAAATGATGATAAAGAAGGGATTAAAAGAGACAGAAGTATTTCTATTATAAAAAGTTGTTCTACTCTTCCCCCAAAGAAGAAGATGCAAATAAACCCTGAGGAGAATGTTACTATTGAGGAGACAATGGAAACTGAGGGTTTAGTCCCAAATAATGTTGAGGAGCCAATGGTGATTGTTGCTGAACATACTTCCAATGAAGCGCAGGAATCTAAAATATCTGAGCTTGAAGATAAGTTAACAGAGTTAATGAAAGACTATCATGATGTTCATAAATATTCTGATGAAATTGAGAAGGAGAACAAAGCTCTTAAAACCACTATGGAGAGATTGAAGAAAGAAGATTCCAAAAGGAAAACTGAATTGAAGCAAATTAAGGAAGAAAATAAAAAGCTTAGTTCAGCAATTGGAGAAATGCAGTATGAAAAAGATAAGCTTGAAGCCAAAATTAAAGCAGAAGATAAGATAAAAAAGTTGAAACAAAATACTGAACTATTCAACCAACTTATTGAGAAGAATGCTGATATGGAGGAATGTGATGGTGGTAAAACTAGTATTGAAACGACTGGATATGGGCCATTAGATTTGCAAATTTTAGTTAACAACAAGAAGAAAGGTGGGAAAAGGACAAATCCACAGGAAAATATGGAACGTAGGGGGGAAGTTGAGCCTTGGAGATTTCCAGCTTTCTACAAATGTAGGCAATGTGATTTCATATCACAGAATGAATTCTACTTCAAAGAACACATATCTGCTGCTCATATGTCTCCTGCTCCAACTTTTTACAAATGTAAACATTGTGATTTCATATCACAGAATGAAAGCTACTTCAAAGAACACGTTTCTTCTGCTCATGTTAAACAACAAATTTGCCAAAAATGTGGCTTAGCTTTAGACGATTTTTCATCCCTAAGGAAACACTTACATATTTCCCATAAAATCAATGGTTCAGAGGTACAAACTAAAACTGGGAGAATTAAGCCTTGCCGTTATTTCAAAAATGGGAAAGGAAATTGTCAGCCTAGGGCTGGTTTGTGGTGTCAATTTGATCATACAATCATACCATTTAATGAAAGGGAACCTTGTTTCCATAAAGAATTGTGTACATACAAACCAAATTGTATCTTTTACCACCCAGAAGGACAAGATAAAAATAACGGGGAACAAATGACAAGAAAATCTGCAAGAATTTGTCATCATGTGAATCGTGGAGAAAGTTGCACAAGAACAGTTTGCAGCTTTTCTCATCCAACCCTCGATAATAGTCCGGTTTTTCACTGGGGTCAGCCAAGACAACCTCAGAT
>CAYNUR010000214.1:0-2268 GCA_964400435.1 uncultured Candidatus Peribacteria bacterium | reverse complement strand
AGATATAACTTCCCATCTTCAGCTGAAATTTTACTTAGCTCAGTTTGCAAGTTATTTGATTCTGAATTTTCGATTAATAAATATGGTTTTATTGAAAGTGGAATTTTCTCTTCACTATCCCAAATACCGTTAATGAAACCTGAATAATCTGTTTCATCGTTGCTTGAATAAACTATTTTTTTAACTTCTTGTTCTAAAAACTGTGCTAAATCTTCCGGTATTTCACCTTCGACCATTAAACCTGCGATAAATTCTGAATTTCCACCTACAGAATCGAAAATAGTTTGATAATTAATTTCATATTCATTATGGGCTGCTATTCGAACAATTTTGCCTAGGTGTTTATTTTCTGTTGAACTATCGGTAATTATTTTTCCAAGAAGATCTTTTTCAGAGTTTACTCTTTCAACTAAAAGCTCCCAAAGCTCTGGGTTATCTTCATTGGATAACGTTTTCATTATCTCAGAAGTGGGAAGATCACTTGAATCTTCTAGAGCCAGCTTTGCAAGTTCTGTACTGCCAAAATGACTTTTATATTTTTCATAGTTACCTGATATCGAAAGATCAACTAGATTATTTTTAACGAGATTTTCAAGCAGGGATTTGTCAATATTGATGCCTGAAATTACACCTTTTCCACCTAAATTTATGCATGCTGCAAGCATTGATTCATTAGTATTTTCAGCTAAGGATCCTGATTCTTCTAAAATTTTCCCTAGAGCTGTTTTGTAATCTCCAGATTCTATAGCACGTAGAATTTCTGATCCATCATCTTCGATATCAATATTCCAACCTTGCGAGATGAGTCTAGCAATTTGTTCATCGGTAATGTCTTCGCTTAAAAATGGATTCAAGGGGGAGTTTGGTAAAACCATTTTTTTGTCTGCAAGAGAGTAGCTGACAATTAATTTTTCTTCACCTTTTGAAAAGGTTATAATTACAGATCCTATATCTGGGAGAAAATCATATTGAAGGTTATCGTAATTTATAAATCCAAGATTTTTTTCTTTGATAATTTCTTGAACTTCTTTATCCGTAAATGGTTTTTCATCGATTAAATATGCAAGCGTTTCTAAGTCGACTTCGTTTTGAACGAGATCTTCATCGCTACCTGAATAGGTAAATAAAGCTGTCCCTGCATCAGTGAATTCATATTGATGACCTCGTGCATCTTGGTAGACTTCTCCTGGGACCATTGGGAAGTTTTCGTTGAAGATATCTAAGATTTCTTTTATTTCATCTGGCTGTATTACATCTGCTTCTTGATCTTCATTAGCATTTGATTCTGGAGATTCTTCTTCCTCAACTATTTCAGATTTAGCCAAAGTAACTTCGTTTGGAGATTTTGCATTGTTTTTAATTGAAAAACGTATTCTTGAAAATCTGTGCTCCTCACCTTTTTCTTTGTCTTCTAAATTGAGTTCTAAAGCAATATCTACAGGATATTTGTTAGATCCACTGGCAAGTTCTTCTCCAGCTACAGATTGAATTCTGAAGTAATTTAAGAGTAAATTTCCTGTTCCATCTGCGGCTTTGAATTGTTCAGACATTTGATAATTTTCACCTTGGTCAATAATTTTTTGTAATTCTTCTTTGTGCTTTTGTACGTCTGGCGAATCTTTTAGAGGAGAGTTAAGGATTTTTTGAGCTGCTTCGATATACATGGCTTTATTTTGACCTTTGAATCCATTCATTTTTGCAGCATCAGTTCCTGATTCAACCTTTATCTGCACAAAATCACTCAAACCTGCGGAATAAACAACTTTGATGATTTTATCTAAAATTGCTTTTGCTTCTTTTTGTTCTTCAGACTGGAATTTTCCTAATTCATAATTTACATCTTGATTCAAAAATTTTTCTAAGAGATCGGTAGTGAGTTTTTTATCATTTTCTTCAGATTTGTATTCGTTAACTTTATCGACGATATATCCAAGTACGATTTCATGTTCTGATTTATCTAATAATTCTTGAAGCTCATCTGGAGATTTACTTGTTAGGCTTTCGGGACTTTCAGATAATGTTTTGAATTCACTTTTCCAGTTTTTTAATGAAGAATTGAACACTTCACCACCTGGTTCTTTTTTTGCAAATAAATCTTCTACTTCTTTTAGACCTGAAGTTATAATTCCTACCGATTCCACGTAAGCGACTTGTTCAGTGTAAATAGCCATTGAACCTGAGTATTTACTATCTAAACTTTCTCCTAAGGTCAATTGGACAAATTCATCGGCTGTATATGAACTAAAATCTTCCAAACTACTAATGTTT
>CAYNUR010000213.1:0-2275 GCA_964400435.1 uncultured Candidatus Peribacteria bacterium | reverse complement strand
GGCTATAACATCTACGGCGCTGCTGGCACGGCCACAGAGCTCGGCGTGACAGAAGGTGAGCCGATTCAGTTGCTCGACAATTCCGGCAATGCCATCGAAGGCGCGAAGACTATTCTGGCCAAATTTAGCTATAGTGCTGAGAACAGCCAAGCCCTGCCAGGCACGACAGATCTTGCCGAAGCTGATACCAGCGAGGAAGGCGAGCTCAAATTTTCTGCCTATCCCTACCACAAACTGCGCACTGCCAATAAACAGCCAAACTTGCCAACCTGCAAACCGAATCTCAACAATGATACCGGTAGTTGTGTCTTTTTAGGAGCGAGCAAAGACGAGACCGACGCCGAGGATATCAATTCAGTCGGTGAGCTAAGCTTCACATTCCCCCCAAGCAGTAGTTCTAGCGACACTCTGACGGCTGGACAAAGCTACTGCTTCTTTGTGTTCGCGGTGCAAGACCAAGGCAAAGAAATCTCACAGTCCTCCACCAACGTGGCCTGCATTGTGCCGAAGTTTAAGGTCAACGCCAGCACGGTCTCTTTAGCCGCAGCTTCCGATGCCGCTAAGATAACAGCTACTGGATCTGACAATGGCTACACGGAGTTCCGCAGCAATTGCATCACTAGCGGCGTCTGCACGACCATATCTATGACGCCCGGCCAGAGCCAACTCAATGCCAGCTCCTTAGTTACCTGGCAGATTGAATCCTATGGCGAGTCCATCGCCTATCTTGTCACCGGTAAAAGCGCCGCCATTCGCCCCCTAGGCTTTTTTGCCGACGGCTTTGCCGACAGTCGCTTTAGCCAGCAAATTGCAGCCGCACCGGCCCTATCCCTAAGCGCCAGCGATACGGCTAAGAATCCAAACGGCTATAGTATTGAAGGCCAATCAGTACCGATCTATGCCAATCACATCTATGTCCTCGCCAGCGGTGACCAAAGCTCCGACGAGGTCTCGAGCTTCTACTATGACTGGATTTATATCGATTCTGTCGACTGCAGCAGCAACTGCTCTGTGAGCTTTGAGATGCTGCTGTCTCGAAATCTGGATGAACGCTCTCGCTAATAGGTTGTGCTAACAACTTCGAATTAAAAAAGGACATTCGCATGCGTTATAAACTTCCGATACCATTCCTGATGCCCCTTCTTACTAGCTTTGTGTGTGCTGGCTTGATTGGCTGCGGCGGCTCGAGCGATGATCCCGATACGATCGCTCGCTCGAAGCTCTCCCCGCCACTGAAGCTTTTAAGTGTCACTGGCAGCAATCAAATCGAGCTCCGCTGGTCGGCCCAAAACTTTGAGTCCGAGCTGCAAGGCTACGATGTCTTCATGGTTGCTAACACAACTTTAGAAGGGATCGCTGCCACGAGCTCCCTCCCTATCTACCCCAGTCGCAGCTACACAGCGGCTAATCTGGCAACCGCATCGGTTCCACGTTGTGAAGGCAACAACCGCTTTTTCGCCCTGTTTGGTATTGCAGCTGAGTCCGACGAGGACTGTGATGATAGCCTTTTTGGCTCCGATGACGACGAAACGACGAATGGCCTGACAGGCCCAAGCTTTGGCCTGCAACCGATAGGCACCACCTTGTTGCAAGCCGACGAAGCGGCTTCCATTGTGGATGCCAAGCTCACCTGTTTTGACCCCGACGCACCAGAGAGCCAACTCGGCACAGAGCTGGTTTCCCTGCCGAAAGGAAGCGGTGAGTATCAGGACGGTGAAGGCGTGCAACGCTGTCTGATCAAACAAGATAATGAAGGAACGGCCCTTAGCAATGGCACAAGCTATGTCTTTGTCGTGGTGGCTGTTCTCGGAGAAGACGCCGAAGAAATCAGCTGGACCTCAAACCTGATTGAAGACACCCCGGCTCCAACCTTACTGACAGAGAGCCTGTCGGTACCGGCCGATAGCTACCTGAGCTTGACTCTCCCTGCCGATCTATCCAGTGGCGAAGTCACTGTCAGCACTGCCAGCAGTTGTCCGGCCAACAATCTATGCAAACTGAACGGCACCAACAGCACCACTACAGGCGCCACAATTGCCATTGCCAGGGACTCGAACTCTTCGAGCTACCCACAGCGGCTTTTTGTTTCAAGTGCCAGCAGTTCCGGCATTGCTCTTCTCTACCGGGGTCCGATCACCTTCGACCCGATCAGCCCTGACAGTATCGCGACCCGAGTTCCGGCTGACTCGGCCGTGGCAAGCAGCGGCAACGTCTACACCAGCAATGGCCTAACCATCCCTTTTTATGACAATAGTGTCTTCGACTTGGCCTACAC
>CAYNUR010000212.1:0-2286 GCA_964400435.1 uncultured Candidatus Peribacteria bacterium | reverse complement strand
GAGTTTCCAGCGTTTGTAGCCGTGTGTCGGGTACGTTTACTACACCGAGGTTGGGTTCTATGGTGCAAAAGGGGAAGTTGGCGCTTTGGGCTTTGGCGTTGGAGAGGCAGTTAAACAGGGTGGATTTGCCTACGTTGGGCAATCCTACAATACCGGCTTTCATACTTTTTTGGGGGTTAGGGCAAGGCCGCCATGTTCTAAAAGATTAGATAGCGTTTCCATATACAAGGCTGTGAAAAAGCCCGCTTGTAGTAAGCTTTTATAGGTAGTGATTCCGAAGGAATCGTATCGAGAGGTGACGCCAAGATGAAATACTATCTATTTCTTAAGAACTTAACAACCCTGAGGGTTAGGGGTGCAAATATACAGTAGGGGGGTGAAATTTGTGCGGAAGACGAATGGCTATGCTCGTAAAAGGTTATATATTTGCCACCGGGCAAGTCCTACACGACCAGCTCCTGCAGAATCCCCCAGGGTGGTAACGCAGCAAGGGTATGCGGTTGTAGCGGTGCGATGTAAGGTACTTGCCCTTCTTTCTTTTCTAAGGGTAAGGGTTGTAGTGTTTCTCTCTTCAACATAAAACAATAGATGTAATGGATGCAAAAGTGGTATTACTCACGGGGGGGTCTTCGGGGATTGGGAAGGCTATTGGCACGTATTTAACGGCTAAGGGCTATAAGGTGTATGGCACTGCAAGAAACCCCGATGCGTACCCGAATTTTGATGCGTTTACGCTGCTGCCGTTAGATGTGCGCGATGCAGAGGCCGTACCCGAGCTGGTGTCTCGTGTTTTCTCCCAGGAGGGTCGGTTGGATGTGTTGATTAATAATGCCGGGGTGGGCCTTACGGGTCCGGTAGAGGAGACGCCGCAGCAGGAGATGGCAAATCTTTTTAGTACTAATGTGTATGGCCCTGTGTATTTAATGCAGGCGGTATTGCCGTATATGCGAGAGCAGGGGGGAGGCAGCATTATTAATATTACTTCTATTGCGGGGTATATGGGCTTGCCGTTTCGGGGGTTTTACTCGGCTACCAAAGGGGCTTTAGGGTTGTTGACGGAGGCGTTGCGGATGGAGACCCGAGGTTTTGGCATTAAAATTACGAATGTGGCTCCGGGCGATTTTGCTACGGATATTGCTTCGAGGCGGTACCACGCTCCGGTTTTAGAGGCATCGGCCTACAAAGACCGCTACGCACAGTTGTTAGCGGCTATCGATGCAGATGTGGATACGGGAGGCGACCCGATACAGGTAGCCGAGGCGGTGTATAGGATACTTCAGCAAAAAAGTCCTAAGATTCATAATCCGGTTGGAAATGTGCTGCAAAAGTTTTCGCTTACCTTAAAACGTTTGCTGCCCGATAGGGTGTACGAGAGGTTGTTGTGCCAGCATTATAAGTTGTAGTTTTGCCGCGTTTATTTTTATTGTAACTATTAAATAGCACACTTATGAAGTTTTTTATCGATACAGCCAATTTAGATCAGATTGCCGAGGCTCAGCAGTTGGGAGTTTTAGATGGCGTTACTACCAATCCTTCGTTAATGGCTAAAGAGGGCATTACCGGAAATAATAATATTTTAAAGCATTACGTACGCATTTGTGAGCTTGTGGATGGCGATGTGTCCGCAGAGGTTATTGCTACGGAGTTCGATGCGATAGTGCGAGAAGGGGAGGCGTTGGCAGAGCTACACGAGCAAATTGTAGTAAAGGTACCTATGATTGGGGATGGGGTTAAGGCACTAAAGTATTTTGCAGATAGAGATATCCGTACCAATTGTACATTGGTGTTTTCTGCCGGACAGGCGCTGTTGGCAGCTAAGGCGGGAGCTACGTATGTATCGCCTTTTTTAGGCCGATTGGATGATATTGCTTCTGATGGGCTTGCACTGCTGAACGAGATACGCCTTGTTTATGACAATTATGCGTTTGAGACGCAAATTTTGGCGGCGTCTATACGCCATACGATGCATGTGGTGGAGTGTGCGAAGATTGGCGCCGATGTGATGACGGGGCCTTTATCGGTTATAACGGGCTTGCTAAAGCATCCGTTGACAGATATTGGGTTGGAAAAGTTTTTGGCGGATTACCGTAAGGGAAATGCCTAGCAGTACAACCTACTCGTATTTTTTTAGCGCTTAACGCTTCTCAACAGCTAGGTTATATTCTGTAGATACCCGGTAGGGCTGTGGATTTTTGGTTTTTCTTGGCTAGTAGGGGTTGCTAGGATTTCTCATTGGCCATCCGGACAATAAAATGGGCCGCTAGGATTTCTCATTGGCCATCCGGA
>CAYNUR010000211.1:0-2288 GCA_964400435.1 uncultured Candidatus Peribacteria bacterium | reverse complement strand
GTGAATATGAAAGTAAGAATGTGATCAGACTTACTAAAGTAATAATAATTAAGACAGCTCGATAATTGAAAATTGTTTTTAACATTGGAATTGCTTTGATGTCGATCATTGGCCCTAAAACAAGGAATGCAATGATACTTGATTTTGGAAATATTTGGCTATAGGCCAAGGCAAAGAATGAATCAACATTTGAACAAATTGAGACTACAAAAGCTAGGATCATCATGGCAATTATGGCAATCCAAACTTCTTGATTGAATTGGAATACTATTTCTTTTGGTGCAAATACTTGTATAAGGCTTGCAATGGTTGCACCAAAAATAAAAATTCCAGTCATTTCGATAAATTCTTTTTGAATAATCTGAAAGAATCCATGATTATGATGGTGTTTTCTTGATTTCTTTTTCTTCTTGTTTATTAGGCTTTTAATTAATAATTCTTCTCTTTTGAATAAACTAAATAAAAGGCCAATGGAGAAGGCAACTATAAAGGTAAATAGTACGCGGTAAAATGTGATTGAAAGGTCATTTGGAAATGCTGCAATAGTTGCAACAATTACGATTGGGTTAAAGGCAGGAGCAGCTAAAAGGAAGGTGGTTATGAATGCTGGCTCTATTCCTTTTTTGACCATTCTTCTAGCTAAGGGGATGTTTCCACACTCGCAAACTGGTGTTAAATTCCCCAGAACTCCCATGCTGCTAAGTTTTAAGATTTTGTTATTTGGTAGCAGTTGTTTGATTTTTTCTTCTGAAATGTATTTTTCGACTAGTGCTGAAAGTATTCCTCCAATAAGGATGAAAGGAATTCCTTCAATTAATATACTAAATAGTATTAACAGGAAATCATTTATTGCTTTGAGAGGTTCTATAATCATTTACTTTAGTGATTGTGATTTTGGTCGAAGTGGAATTCTAATACTGAATAAATTCTTGGTCGAAATTCACCGGTTGTTGGCAGAAATACTTTTGCTCCAATCAAAAAGTTTTCGTGGACAAAGAATTTGGGAGCTATTTCTACTCCATTGTGTGAAATTATATCATGATTATGTCCATCTTCAGTTGTCAAAGTTGCTTCTTGTCCATCTTCTGCGTGTTCATAAGAAAGTAATTCTGGTTGGATGTGAAGCTTTGCTGAAATGGAGAGTGGGAAGTCGTGACTTTCATATGTTGCTCCAAATGAATAGAGAGTTTCTGTCCCCCATAAGCCACTTACGCTAAGTCTAAAATCGTTTATTAATAAAGCTATAGTGGCTCCGCCTTGATAAACATCTAGTTTTTCTTCTACTTCATCCTCAGCAATTTCTCTTTCTTGATGAAAAGAGGCAAAAGGTGCAACTATCATTTGTAATTGTCTGTTGATTTCGAATTGAGGTCCGATCTCTAGATGGGCTCCTAATTCGACTGGATTTTCTGATTCTCCCCAGAGAGTTTCGAGTCCGACATGTGTAAATAAAGTTGTTTTTCGAGCATTTGCTAGTTTAAAGTTACCGTGGAATTCTAGTTCTCCTCCTAAGTAAACGCTGGAATCATCATGGTGTTCTTCTTCAAATTCATCCGCGTATGCTTGGTTTTGAGGTGGGACTGTTCCGAGTACAGTTAATACTGTGGCGAGTTGAATAAGTTTACGTATGTGATGGGTTAATTTATCATTTCTGTTGATTTCAGTACTATTATTTTCTTCCATCAAGGTAGGAAATTCTTCTTTCTCAGGCCTATTTATATTGTTATTCATTGTGAATATTTAAGATTAGGAGGGTGATCTTAGTTGAAAAATATTCTTAATGCAATGTTATTTCATTAAGTCTGTTTTTGTCTTTTTGAAAAAGATCTTGCAATTGTTTATTTATAATGCAATATTGTTGCGGTATTTAAATTTAAAGCTTATGAATTTCTTAGATTATTCAAATCAAAAAATGAAAGAAAACAATTTGAGAGTTACAGCTTCTAGGATATTGGTTTTGAAAACTCTTTCTAAGGCTAAGAAACCTTTGAATCCATATGAAATTGCTTCTGAGATTGAACAGGAGGGGAAGAAAGTTGATGTTGTGACTATTTATAGAATTGTTGAAGTTTTTGAAGAAATTGGTTTAGTTCACAAAGTAGGGAAAGGGTTTATGTCTTGTGGTGATTATTCTTGTAAGAACGAAGACCATTGTCATCACTCTTTTTTGTGTGAAGGTTGTGATGAAGCTTTTGAGTTTCATGTAGATGATAAAGATTTCTTGAATTTGATTAGTCAAAAGATGGTTGGTTTTAAGATAAAAAGTCATCATTTTGAATTAGGGGGAC
>CAYNUR010000210.1:0-2303 GCA_964400435.1 uncultured Candidatus Peribacteria bacterium | reverse complement strand
CCGGAGAAAAAAGAACACGCACGTCTTATCCAGATGATCGGAAGACTGACAATTATTACAACAGTGCTATTGAAGAGAAATTGAAGAAAGAAACGGAAGAGAATCATTTTTTAGCCAAAAGCCTGGCAGTACTTACAGCCGAGATGAAACTCAAGCAGCAGTCCCTCACCAGGTCCATGTTCAGGACGCAGCTTGGCACCAACCTGCAGCAAGTCAAGCAGTCAGTTATGGTCCTCCTCGACAAGCCCCAATGCTGTACCCAAACCAGGGTCAGACTCCCCACAACTACAATCAATACCAGTAAAAAGAAGAAAACGCAAGAATAGAAATATTAGAAGGGGGGGTAAAAATAAAAGTAAAAAATGTTCAAGTTTAAGCATCCTACAGTGCAATATCAGAGGGCTGAAATCGAAGCATGTTGCTCTACAAAATGTCCTCAAGTCCGTCGATTTACATATGGTTTTACTAAATGAACACGGTGTAACAAATAAGAATAAAGTTAATATCGACGGTTATGTTACTTTTTCAAAAAATAGAGAAAATAGAATTATGGGAGGAGTTTCTATCAGTGTAAAAAAGGATGAAGCTCAGCATGTTATTAAAGTAAAGGAGGGTGAAAAGGATGACGAGTTTATCATAGTAAGAAATGAAAAATTTAAACCAGCTATCAATGTTATGACGATATATGGGGAACAAGAAACTAGAAGTTCAAAAGACAAAATCTTAGAAAAATGGGGGAAAATTTTGGATGAAATTAACAGTGTGTTGTGTAAAGGTGAAAGCTTAATTATCATGGGAGACCTGAACAAACATGTCGGGTCCGATAAGTTAGGAGTAACTGGAAACCATACCAAAGTGTCCTACGGAGGAAGTCTGGTCAGAGACTTAGTTCAACGTGGGGATTTAATACTTGTGAATAATTCTGAAAAGACGACCGGTGGACCCTTTACTAGATATGACCCGAGCAAACCGAGCGAGGATGAAAAGAAATCGTGTCTAGACTTGGCCTTAATATCTAACGACCTTTTCAGATATGTAGATAAACTTATTATTGACAATGATGGTCAGTACCTAATAGGAAGAGTTATAATGAAAAATGGATCAAAAACTCTTGTCAAATCTGACCACTATCCACTAATACTCAAGTTCAAAGATATTCCCGTCAATAGAAGTGTTTCCAAGCAGGAAGAAGTTGTCCGTTTTAATCTGAAGAAAGATGGAGGATGGGCGACATATAAGACCTTAACAGATGAATGTGAGGAGCTAGTGAGCATGGTTAATAATGACTCCGACTCAGTTGAAAAGATCCATGCAAAGTTTGAAAGTATTCACAACAAAATAAAATTTAAGAGCTTTGGTAAAACTAGGATAAAGTCGAGGAGCAATGTTAAGATGATAAATGAAAATCACAATGGAAATGTCGATGATAAAGTTGTGATTGATCGCATTCTAAAACAGAAATCAGATATATTACAGAAAGAAATAAGCGATCTAAAAGCTGGCTCTTTATCGAGACCTGCGCGGGTGTTCAAACTTATTGAGAAGATAAAAGGACCTAAAAAAATGGGCCCAGAAGCGTGCGCAATTGTTGACCCAAATACAAAAGAATTAAAGACGACAAAACGCGGGATTTTAGCCACATCATCAAATTATTGCCGTGATCTTCTTACCAATAATGTTCCGAGTGAAGGATATGAAAATGATATCAAAATAAAAAATGCACTTCACGAAGCAAGAATGTCGATCCCTAGTGACAAAGACGGGGAGGATTGTTTTAATGACAAAGATTTCCAGGAAGCTCTTAAAAGATTTGCTGAGAAGAACAAGTCGTGTTATGACTTCATCACTAAAGCTGGATACTATTTTAAGGAAGCTGTCAAAGCTCTCTTTCTTAGAATCTGGAACACAGAAGTTATCCCTCAAGGTTGGGAGAGTACCATGCTAATTATGCTGTACAAAGGCTCAGGATTGAAGGAAATTATGGATAATAACAGATTTATCCACTCAAAGGATTGGATGCCGAGGCTATTTGAAGATTTAGTTGTTAATAAAATGAAACCCAAGGTTCAGAATTTTACGACAAAATATCAAATCGGAGGAATGAAAGGACATAGAGCGACTGAACACCTATTTTCGGTCAAAAGTGTGATTGGGTATTATGCATGGATGGATCAGCCCTTAATTGTACAGTGCATAGATATCCGGAAATATTTTGATAAAGAAAATTTAAGAGATGCCATGTGTGCACTGCACTCGGCTGGTGTACAAGACAAGGTTTACAGACTCTGGTACAAGTTAAACAA
>CAYNUR010000209.1:0-2311 GCA_964400435.1 uncultured Candidatus Peribacteria bacterium | reverse complement strand
AACAATTGCTGTGGCAGCGCATTGTTGCTATGAACAAGAATTGGCTAGAGCGAAGCCGGACCTGCTTCTAGAAGTTGATTGCGAACTTGATTTATTTGAGTTTGATAAGGTTGATGAGGCTGTTGCAATTGGGAGAAGAGTTGCTGAAGAGAATTTGGAGAAAATAAAAGAGATAATTGGGAAAAAATAAACGGATTGTAGAAAGTAGCATCCTGCTTCGTCGAAACTGCTTCGTCTCTCAATCGCAGCACTATTGTGCAGCTCAATCGCCTCCTCCTTGTCCCTTACATTATATCACTTTCTAAAGTCTGTAGACTTAATTGATTATTAAAACTTCAACTCGGCAAATGAATAATCATCTTTGTTTCAAAAAATTCTTCGGAGAAATATTCTGAAATTTGATAAATTTTATGAGGTTTGTTCAATTCATTCATTTCTTCTGTTAGGTCTCCTCCTTTTAAATAAAGGATTCCGTTTTGAATTTCATTTTTGTTTTTCTTGGAAATTTTATTGGCTACCCAAGAATGAAATTTATTGATTCTTGTGACCGCTCTACTTACTACAAAATCGTATTGTTCTTTTAATTCTTCAGCTCTCGCCTGTTCAGCCCTCACGTTTTCTAGTTCTAACTCTTCTGAAACTGCATTTACTACTTTTATTTTCTTTGCGATTGAGTCAACCAAATGAAATTGTACTTCTGGGAAAAGAATTGCTAATGGAATTCCTGGAAAACCACCTCCTGTTCCTACATCAAGAATTTTTGTTCCAGGCTTAAATTCAACCAATTTAGCAAGAGCTAAAGAGTGAAGAACGTGATTTTGATAAAGATTTTCAATATCCTTTCTGGAAATAACGTTAATTTTTTGATTCCAATCTTCGTAAAGTGGTCCTAATTTTTTTAATTTAGAAAACTGTTTTTCAGAAAGATTAGGAAAATATTGTTCTATAATTTTGATTGAATCCATATTATTTTTTACCAAGTTCCAGTGTTTTCCATTAAAGCCCAAGGTTCTTGAGGAGGCAATTTATCACCTTTCTGTAGCAATTCAATGGAAATGTTATCGGGTGATTTAATAAAAGCCATGTAACCGTCTCTTGGGGGACGGTTAATTGTAACTCCTTGATCCATCAGCCTCTGACAAGTTGCATAAATGTCATCTACTCGAAAAGCTAAATGTCCAAAGTTTCTGCCAGAATCATATTCTTCAGGATCCCAATTGTAAGTTAATTCAAGTAGTGGAGTTTTTGTTTCTTTTGCCTGTTCTAACTGATCTGGAGCAGCAAGAAAAATTAAAGTAAAACGTCCTTTTTCGTATTCATTTCTTCTTGTTTCTACTAATCCCAACTTATTGCAGTAAAAGTCTAAAGATTCTTCGAGATCTTTGATTCGGACCATTGTATGTAAATACTCCATAGCTTTTTATTAATATATCTCAAGAATAGCGATAAAGCTTTTAGATATAAAGAATTTTTGAAAATTTCTTTATAGTTTGTTTGACATAAACTATAATTAACAGAATAATGATTTCCCGTAATCCTGCCAGCTTGCAAGGAGTTTGATCATGGAGATCAAGAATAATATTCGCTTTGATGGCCGGCTAACAAGCCTGGACATCTTTGAGAAAGGGAAAAAAACAACGTCAGTGGGTGTAATTAGCCCTGGCGAGTACAGGATGCTTGCCGAGAGACATGAGACCATCAAGGTCACAACCGGAGAAATGGTGATCAATGGGGAGACCTATTCTCAGACTGGTCCTCCATGTTGCATCCCTACCGGACCTAAGATTATCTTAGTCGAAAGCTTAGTGACATACGTCTGCATTTACGACTGAGACTCTCACAACTACATAAACTTGCATGCTCCCACTCCTATCGATAGGAGTGGGAATTTTTCATTTTACATATTAAGGCTTGAACCTGCGAGCTGACCTGTTGCCCAGGATGCTTGCAAATTGAATCCACCTGTAAATCCGTCTACATCTAATATTTCTCCAGCAAAGAAAAGTCCTGGAGCTAATTTTGACTGCATAGTTTTAGAATCGACTTCTTTTAAATTTACTCCACCAGCAGTTACAAATTCATCTCCGGCACCTCTACCGGTGATTTCTAATTCTAAAAATTTGAGATTGTGAATAAATTTATTTAATTCTTTTTTGGAAATTTCTGCGGAAATTTTTTCAGTATTTACTTCGGAATAATTCATTAGTGCTAATTCGAGGGAACTTGGCAAGAATTTGCCCGCGAGATTTTTGATGAGTTTCTTATGATTTTCTTGAAATTTTAGAATATCCAGGGATAAGTTTGATATAAG
>CAYNUR010000208.1:0-2332 GCA_964400435.1 uncultured Candidatus Peribacteria bacterium | reverse complement strand
ATATATTTCATTCATTCACAAACATTTGTGGTAAGTTACTTACAGAAACTAATATTTAAGAATAATTGGCTTTTGGAGTATGAACAGAGGTCCGATTTTTGTTTTGTATTTTTGTTTTGTATATTTAGCTCTGTGTTTTTGCAGAATTGTGGAAACCTGCAGGCATCAAAAGTACGCTTGTTTAACTTACAAAGAATTCTCTATGATTGCTCAAGGTCAGGAACTATTTAAATAGTGTCATGAGACTGTTATGTATCTTCTTATTGTAAGGGTTCCTGTTTTTGTTCGCGGAACACCTGATAAATATTTGCAAAACTGGGTCCATGATCATTTCCATTATATAGTTTGTTGGAACTGATGTCTAGTATATTATCATTTTGTATCAAAATGATTATCAGTTTGGATCTATTAGTTTTTTACTAGCTATGCCCAGGCCGTTGAACATATCATTCTTAACTTGTCATTACCATTATCTTGCTGTTTATCTTATTAGGGGTGGTGGCTAGATGTTGATCCAGATTATAATATCTAACTGTGTCAGTAGATGTTATTTATACTAGATTTATGATGGTTTTTCATCCTTTTTAGCAAATTATTGCTAAGTTAGATGTTTTCTCCATCAAGTTTCATGAATCTCGTCTAAGTTGTTAACACTCATTGGTTGTAATTGACAAATTGTTGTTTTTAGGTGTCGAAAGTTATGCACTTGGATTTATCTTGATTTGGTCTCGCTAAAATATTTCTGGTCTATCTTTTAACTTTGTTAAGTTAATGTAACTATGGTTTTCATATAACACAAGAAGACTTGTCATCATTGGCTGTACTTCTTAGCTGGAAGGTTAAGAATGAAGATTTTTGATATCTTTGATAGCAAAGACAATTTCAACTTGTTGTTATGTATTTTGTTTTAATATTCATTTCTAAATCTGTTCTAATCTGTGCATAAGTTTTCTCTAAGGTTTTAAGTATGAATATACTAACTTTGGCTTTGGTTGGTTGACATGATTTTTTAAGTATGAATATACTAACGTTGGCTTTGGTTGGTTGACATGATTTCTTACGATCTTGCCTATTGAAGAACTTAATTCCACATTGTTTTCAAGATAATGTAGTGTAGAATTTATTTCTCTAACTTGATATCCGGTCTTTTATTTAAATTTGTTATATTTCATCGAATGTTTTTCCAGAGTAATTTAGTTTTCATAATTTAACTATTCACTAACATCTTTTGTTAGTTGTTTATGACAGACTTGTAGAAACTTTTAAAATATTTTTCTAAACCAGATAATTGTTTGTTAAATTGGATGGTTGCTTTCTTCAGTGATTTTGGTTTCCTAGTCTCAAGTTGTCTGATGATTTTCAAAAACTTTTACAACACAGTGTTCAGTTATCATTTAACAAACTATTCTTGTACTTTCAACTTGTCTTTAATTTCTCTTGCAATTTATGCTTGTATTTGTTATGTTATTTTTCAATGTATCTGTATACATGATGTTATTTTTCAATTTATCTTGCAATCTATTTAGCAAGCCTTCATATATTTTATTTTCAATTTGTTTAGCTAGCCATCATTTATTTGGTTTGGACTCATGTTTGTTTAGATGTAGTCTTGGTCTTTCAGAATGTCTTTGTATACGTATTAGGTTAGTACCTTTCATTATTGTTGTGTTCATTTATGAATAGTCTTCTTACATGTTATTATTCCATTAGATTTTGAAAATAAGTAAATTCTTTACCATATTATAATCATCATTTTCCATCAAATTTTACTGGAGTTTAGAATTAATTAGTCTTGTTCACGTGGCATTTGTGAATTAATTTGATTTGATTTTCATTGTTCTGAATAATGTCAAACTGTTGTTGTACAATTCCCTGAATACTAGTTCAATCTTCTGAATATTATCAGATTGTGGTTGCTTAATGTTCCGAACATATTTGAATGCGATTGTTCCATTTCTTGGATATTATAATAATGTTGTAAAATTTTCTGAATATTAACAGAATAGGGTAGTTCAATCTCCTGAATATTATCTGACTGTTGTTGTTCAAGTTTCTGAACATATTTGAATGCGGTTGTTACATTTCTTGGATATTGTAAGAATGTGGTAGTTCAATTTTCTGAATATTATCAGAATATGGTCTGTGGGATATCTTTAGTATCTGTTATATTTTCAAAATTACCTTCTGTGGACATTTAGATCTTTCAAATTGGCTAAAACCTTAGTTTAACCTTCTTTGGTTGTTTGTAAGACCAATTCTGAGTTTAATTGTAGGTCTTTGTCTTTGAATAGTTTTAAGATCACGGTCTCTGAATATCAGGTGTTATTTAAAT
>CAYNUR010000207.1:0-2356 GCA_964400435.1 uncultured Candidatus Peribacteria bacterium | reverse complement strand
TTTCTCTTTAACAGGTCAACCCAATGCTATGGGCGGTCGGGAAGTCGGTGGACTTTCCAATATGTTAGCCTCTCACAGGGAGCTTTCAAATCCACAGCATATCTCAGAAATGGAAAACTTCTGGGGCGTATCAGGGATTTCAGATAAGCCAGGCCTTTCGGCTACAGAAATGATCGATGCCATTGAAGGTGGAAAATTAAAAGCCATTTGGATAGTTTGCACCAACCCCTTGGTAAGCTTACCTAATCTTAATAAGGTTGAAAAAGCCCTCAAAAAAGCAGCTTTTGTTGTCGTACAAGACATTTCCTCAAACTCTGACACTTTGGCCTTCGCCGATGTGGTACTACCCGCAGCCGCGTGGGCCGAAAAAGAAGGAACCATGACTAATGCAGAGAGAAGAGTTTCTCTTCTTCAAAAAGCAATTGAGGCTCCAGGAGAAGCATTGCCTGACTCAGAAATCATTTGCCGCTTTGCTGAAAAAATGGGTTGGGGAAATTCATTTCGATACAGTAGCCCTGCTGAAATTTATGACGAGTATACTCGTAGTACTGTAGGAACCAATATTGACTGCTCCGGCATAAACTACACTCTTTTAGAAAAGGGGCCCGTGCAATGGCCTTACCCGAAAGGAAGTAGTAGCATCTCCCGACTATTTGAAAACAACTCTTTCTATACGCCAAATAAGAAAGCTCGGTTAATTCCGGTTTCGGGAGTAAACACCTCAGAAGGAACTACCAAAGAATTCCCTTTAGTTCTGCTGACCGGCCGAATCAGAGATCAGTGGCATACCCAGACCAAAACCGCCAAAGTAAATCGCCTGAATCAACATAAGAAATCACCATTCCTTCAGCTAAATCCGAAAGATGCCGCTGAGAGGAAAATCAAAAACGGACAGTTGGTTTCTGTAAAAGGTAAACGTGGGGAAGTAAGAGTAAAAGCTGAAATTACCGAAGAGGTCAGAAGCGGCACTTGTTTTATGCCAATGCACTGGGGAAAAATCCTTCAAAGTGATCTAGCCCGTGCCAATAACCTGACCAGCGACCTGGTAGACCCTATCTCAAAAGAACCTGACTTTAAATTCTCCGCTGTACAGGTTTCCTTGTTTAAGAAGCCGGTTGAAAAAATCATTGTCATTGGAGCCGGATCCGCCGGACTGGGCTTTATCAATGCATATCGTCAGCTTAATTTCACGGACGAAATAAAAGTATTCTCAAAAGAAATTTACCCCTTCTATAACCGGGTAATGCTACCCGACTACGTTAGCGGCACTCAAAACTGGGATCAGCTGGTTAAACTAAGAGAAGACCAGTTTAAAGACAATGGCATTCAGGTTTTTAAAGGAGTAAGTATTGAGCATATTGACCGGAAAAATAAGGTGGTAGTCGACTCCAATGGCCAGGAACATGCCTATGATAAGCTATTCCTTGGCATGGGAAGCCGGGCCTTCATGCCAGGCAATTTCCCGAAAATGGGAGGAATATTCAATATGCGAAGCCGTATTGACGCAGATGCTTTAGAACCCTTTATAGCCAGGAAAGGAAGGGCCGTCATTGTGGGTGGTGGCCTTCTGGGTCTTGAGATGGCAGCTTCACTACGTGAACTGGGCATGCCTGTAACCGTGGTTCAGCGAATAGGCCGTTTCATGGATCGTCAACTGGATATGCAAGGCAGTGCGATTTTGCACGAAGAAATTGCCCAAAGAGGAATTGAAACTTTCTTTAATGATGAAGTTGAACAGTTTTTTGGAGATGATAAAATCGAAGCCATCCGATTGAAATCCGGACATAAAATAAGCTGCTCTCTGGTTATTGTGGCCGCAGGCACCATCCCATCTATCCAAATAGCCCAGCAAGCAGGACTTTCCTGTAAACGAGGCATTGAGGTAAATGACTACCTCCAGACTTCAGACCCGGAAATATTTGCCTGTGGAGAAATTGCTCAATGGAAAGGAGAAATGTGGGGCATTACAGCTGCTGCAGAACAACAGGCTGAAGTCGTAGCCAATTTCCTTTCAGGAGATATCTCAACGCCTTATAAAGGCAGCCTTTCCATGAACATTTTGAAAGTAGAAGGACTGGAGCTTTGCTCTCTTGGCTTGATAGAAATCCCACAAAATCAGAAAGGTTATGAAGAAGTAATTTTTATTGACCGGGCTAAACGCTACTATAAAAAATGCATTATCAAAGATGACCGGCTTGTAGGGGCTATTCTCATTGGTGATAAATCTGAATTTATAGAGTTCAAAGATCTTATTGCCAATGGAATAGAGCTATCTGAGAAAAGAATTCAGTTGCTACGAAGTGGAAAAAAAGCCGAGCCCGTTTTGGGCAAACTGGTTTGTTCTTGTAACAGTGTT
>CAYNUR010000206.1:0-2362 GCA_964400435.1 uncultured Candidatus Peribacteria bacterium | reverse complement strand
TGGAAGTTTTTCTCTAATGCGTGCTAGTAACTGAGAATTAAAGAATTCAGACAATGAACATATTGAAGCAATTTTCTCGGCAATTGAAATGTTTAAAAACAAACCAATTGGTTATGGTTTAGCAACAATTGGGCCTGGCTCTTACTATACTGATAACTCTATGATTGCAGATAATTGGTATTTACTCACAGCTGTAAATTCAGGAATTTTAGGTTTACTACTGTTTCTTATAATCTGGTTAATCGTGGTGGAAAATTTGATTAGTCGAAATGAAAAATATTCTGATGTGGCAATACTTTCCAGCATTGCGATTTTAGTTCAAATTTTATTCTTGGATACTTTTGCTGAATCTGGAATGTATGTGTTGTTGATGTTTTTAATTGCATTAGGACTCAGAAAAAAGAAGCTAACTTGCTTTTGGAAATAATTTATGTGAAATTTGATTTATGGAACTATTAGACATTTTGATTTTAGTAAGTGCAGGAGTAATTATCGTATTCTTATGGCTTATTACTGGCTATAAGCACTTTAAATATTTGCAAGGAATGATTGCATATAGATTAGAGCAGGTCGATGAACTTTTAAGAAAAAGACAAAACCTTGTGCCAAATTTGATTGAAACTGTAAGAAAATATACTGATAAACAGGAGATTTTAATGGAAGATTTAATTGAAAATAGGATGAAAGCGGCAAAACAGTATGAAGCAGGTGCAAAGAAAATTGAGTTTGAAATAGATTTAACTAGGAGCATAAATAAAGTTGTTGACTTAGGTAAAATACATAAGGAATTATCTCAAGACACAAATTTTTTAGAGATAAGAAAAGATATCAATAGTTTAGAAACTGAGATTGAAAATAGGTTGAAAGAATATAATCAAGAAGTGAGAAAATATAATAAAAATCGTAGAAAGTTTTACTTAATGCCAATTTCTGGATTATTTGGATTTAAAGTGGCGAATATTTTTGAATTTGAAAAGTAAGACTTTACTTTTATTTTAGGCTTTTTGGTATTTTTTAAGAAAAAGTCTTGACGGTGAGGAAGCACTCACCTATGATGAGGGTGAGTGTAGTCTTACCTTTTAATTTTGAATTATGAGTGATCATTTAACGGAAAAACAAGAAGCAGTACTAAATTTTATTGAGGAGTATCAAATGAATCATGGAAAGTCTCCTACTATTAGGGAAATGAAAGAGTTTTTCCAAGTAAGTTCAGACAATAGTATTCTTAAACATTTAAAGGCACTAGAAGAGAAAGGGTATATAGAAAAAGACGATACTCCAAGAGGAATCAAACTCTTGAATGCTGTAAAAGAAAAACTTGAAGGAGCAATTACTTATAACCTACCTATTCTTGGTAGCATTCCAGCTGGTGGACCTGTTGCTAGTGAAGAATATGTGAATGGATGGATGAATATTAGTGAAGATCTTGTGAAAAATGATGAAGACTATTTTATTTTGGAAGTTACTGGTGACTCAATGATTGAAGCTGGAATTGAAGAAGGTGATCTTGTCGTTGTTAATAAAAGAAAACAACCCAAAAATGGCGATATTGTTGTAGCACTTGTAGATAATGAAAATACTCTAAAAAGATTTATCTCTGAGGGGGGCAAAGTTTATCTGAAAGCTGAAAACAAAAAATACAAAGATATATTTCCCGCCAGCGAGCTTGTTATTCAAGGAGTAATCTCCAGCTTAATTCGAAGCTATGAATAGCAGGTAACACTATAAAACCTCTCAATTAATTTGTTTATTTAAAAATCCTAAATTTCTTAGGGCTTAGTTAGCCATTGATTATTTTTAACCCATATATCATGTTTCTAACAATCACAATCAACACAACTAGGAAGAAAAAACCTTTAGTAAAAATGCATCAAAGAAAGCTTGACCCAAAAAGAGGTTGGCATAAATTACCAAGAATTAAAAAAAGAGGCATTATTCAAAGATTAAAAGCTTGGAAAAGATCTCTTGGTTCACACTCTTATAGATTTGGTCATCAACAATTTGTAAGGTAGTTAGGAACTTTGGAATTTATGAATTTGATCTTTTAATTATGAATTATGTTTGAGATTCCATTGAGGCAAGAACATCGATATATCTTTCATGTAGATGCTGACTCATTCTTTGCCTCAGTGGAACAAGCATTAAATCCAGAGCTAAAAGGTCAAGCAATATTAGTTGGGGGAAGTGAGACAAGAGGAATTGTCTCCACGGCGAGTTATGAAGCAAAGAGGTTTGGGATTCATTCTGGAATGGCAATGTTTAAGGCAAAGAAATTGTGTCCACAGGCAAAGGTCGTGAAGGGAAGTTTTAATGAGTATAAGAAATTTTCAAAAAGGATGTATGAGATTTTCTGTGATTATTC
>CAYNUR010000205.1:0-2366 GCA_964400435.1 uncultured Candidatus Peribacteria bacterium | reverse complement strand
CGTAGAACTAATTATTTAAAAATTAAATCTTAAATAGTAGTCTCTAAATAGTTAACGAAATAAACATGACTAGACTTAGAAACCTTGTAAACAAAAATGAATTAAAAGAAAAAATCCAGAAAGAAAACATTTCTCGGACAACTCTTTCATTTTACCGTTACGTAAAAATTTCCGAGCCTCAGAATTTACGCGACACGCTTTTTACTGAATGGAAAGAACTTAATGTACTCGGAAGAACTTATTTAGCTCAGGAAGGAATTAACGCGCAAATTTCAGTCCCAAAAGAAAATTGGAAAAAATTTGTTGAAAAACTATATGCTCACAAAGAATTTGAAGACATTCCATTCAAAATAGCTGTAGAAGAAAAAGACTACTCATTTTATAGACTTACTATTAAAGTAAAAGATAAAATTGTTGCAGACGGACTAAACGATGAATTCTTCGACCCAAGCAAAGTTGGTACACATCTTTCAGCAGAGGAATTCAACCAATTTCTTGAAAATGAAGACAGTATAGTAATCGACGTAAGAAATCACTACGAAAGCGAAGTCGGACATTTCGAATCAGCAATATGCCCAGATGCAGACACTTTCAGAGAAGAACTACCCATGATCGAAAAAATAGCAAAAGAAAACTCAGAAAAGAAAATATTACTTTACTGTACAGGTGGAATTAGATGTGAAAAAACTAGCGCCTATCTTAAACATATTGGACACGAAAAAGTCTACCAACTTAAAGGTGGAATTATTCAATATAAAAAGGAAATAGAAGAAAAAGGACTAAAATCAAAATTTAAAGGAAAAAACTTTGTTTTTGATGAGAGAATGGGAGAAAGAATTACAAATGATATAATCAGTAAATGCCATCAATGCGGAGAAAAATGCGACGACCACACCAACTGCAAAAATGACGCATGCCACCTACTATTCATTCAGTGCAAAAATTGTTCAGAAAAATACTCAGGATGCTGTACTCCTAAATGCCAAGAAATAGCTTCACTCCCAATTGAAGAACAAAAGAAAATTAGAAAAAGCAACAAAAACGAAGACTCACTTGCTGTCTACAAAAGTCGTTTAAGACCAAAACTAAACGAATTGATAGCAAATTCTTAATGATAGTAACTGATTTTCTAGTTATAGGATCAGGAATTTCTGGCTTAAATTTTTCACTAAACGCTTCAAAAAAAGGAAAAGTTCTTATAGTCACAAAGAAAAAAATTATTGACAGCAACACTAACTATGCTCAAGGAGGAATTGCTGCAGTTTTAGATAAAACCGATAATTACGAAAAACACATTGAAGACACCTTAAATGCTGGCAGCCATCACAACAATAAATCAGCCGTCGAATTCATGGTGAAGAAATCTACAACTGCAATCCATCAACTTATTAAAATGGGTGTAGAATTCGAAAAAGATGGTGACAAACTTGCATTAGCCCAAGAAGGTGGACATCAAAACAGAAGAATTGCATATGTTGGCGACTATACCGGAAAAGAAATTGAATCAGCACTAGTCAAAAATGTAAAAGCGAATAAAAAAATTATCGTTAAAGAAGACACTTTCGCATACGAACTTATCGTAGAAAATAACAACTGCATTGGTGCAAAAGTTATCCACAAAAACAAAGCAATTAACATTTATGCGAAACAAACGATACTAGCAACAGGTGGAATCGGACAAATATTTTTAAATACTACTAATCCACAAATTGCTACCGGTGACGGACTGGCAATGGCAATTAATGCAGGATGCAAAACTCAAGATCTAGAATTTATTCAATTCCATCCCACTGCACTAAATAAAGACTCAAACCCAAAATTTCTAATCTCCGAAGCTGTTCGAGGAGAAGGGGCAAAGATAGTAGACAAAAAAAACAACAGGATCATGAAAGATAAACACCCCATGGAAGAACTTGCACCAAGAGACATAGTTTCAAAAGAAATTTATCAACAATCTTTACACAAAAAAATATACCTGGACATTTCATCTGAAAAAGAAAATGAACTTTCCACACGTTTTCCAAAAATATTCAAAAAACTACAGGAGTACGGTATTAACATGTCAAAAGATCTAATCCCTATCACCCCAGCTGCACATTATATATGCGGAGGTGTTAACACAGATTTAGACGGCAAAACAAACATCAAAAACCTATTTGCTTTTGGTGAAGTTAGCTATACAGGTGTTCACGGTGCAAATCGTCTAGCATCGAATTCCTTACTTGAGGCATTGGTTTTTAGCAATCAAATCGTAGAAGCCTTAGACAACAAAACTTTAAAAGGTATAAAACTTAAAAAAAACACTGACGTTTTAAGATCAACAAACAATAAAAAACTGGAAGAAATTCAAAAAAAAATAAAAATAA
>CAYNUR010000204.1:0-2370 GCA_964400435.1 uncultured Candidatus Peribacteria bacterium | reverse complement strand
CTCCAAAATTGACCGCCAAATGGAAACCCAGCGCGGCAACCGCGGCGCCTTAGTTAGGGTAGCCCTAGTAGGCTATACCAACGTAGGCAAATCCACCCTCATGAACCTCATTAGCAAAAGCAACGTCTTTGCCGAAAATAAACTCTTTGCCACCCTAGACACCACAGTACGCAAAGTGGTTATAGGCAACCTTCCCTTTTTGCTAACCGACACCGTTGGCTTTATCCGAAAACTTCCCACCCAACTCGTGGAAAGCTTTAAAAGTACCCTAGATGAAGTAAGAGAAGCTGACCTTTTGTTGCATGTAGTAGACATATCTCATCCTCATTTTGAAGCCCACATAGCCTCCGTAAACCAAACCTTGCACGAAATAGAAAGTGCCGACAAAAAAACTCTTGTCGTCTTCAACAAAATAGACCAATACAAACCCGAGACTATCGACCAAGACGATTTGACCACCTTACCCACCAAAGCCCATTTTACCCTAACCGACTGGAAATATACCTGGTACAGCAACCTCGGAGACAACGCGCTTTTTATTTCAGCCCTAAACAAGGAGAACTTAGACGAGTTTAAACAGCGGCTGTATCGAGAAGTCAGAGGTATTCATATCACCCGCTTCCCCTACAACAACTTTCTGTACCCCGAACATCCGGAGCAATACTAAACTCAATGCAACCCCAACTTCTTGGCAAAATAATCGCAAAAATCCTTCATAGTAGCCGTCATCTTTTCATCTTGGGTCGCCTTCATAAAAGTATCCGCCATAGTCAGTAACGTTTGATGAAAAAACAACTTCATCTCCTCCACAGGCATATCCTTAGTCCATAAATCAACCTTTAGCGCTTCCTTATTTTTGCTATCCCACACAGACAGCAACAACGCCTTGGCCTCTTCATTCTCAATACCGCCATCTTGGGCAGACCATTTTAGTTCTTCGGGGACACGGTTTTCATCCAGTCCTACGGTTAACCGTATTTCGGAGGTATGTGCTATTGCCATATATTTTTTGGGTTTATAGTTTTCTTCTTTCGTTAGTCCGGGTGCTTCCCTTTGCTTCTAAACGTATATCTCCTGTGCTGTGCTGTATCCTTTGCTAAAGGAAGAGGTATCCTTACTATTTTATGTCTTTCTCCCCAGATTAACAAGGCAAACACAGAAAGAAGTGAGTACGTGTTAGTACTAACTATGTTAAGAACATGCTTATTTTAGCCCTATTGCGTTTACTTTTACAGGCTATAAAAGTAACGTACTGCGCTTAAAAAAGTAAGATATGCAAACTCAAAAGGTAATTACACACATTGTATCATGGTTAAAGGAATATGCCCGCTCCACTAAGCGCAGCGGCTTTGTAGTAGGGGTCTCCGGGGGAATAGATTCCGCAGTTACCTCAACCCTTTGCGCTAAAACAGGGCTAGCGCTCTTGTGTTTGGAACTGCCCATTCATCAAGCAAAAAGTCAAGTAACCCGTGCAGCTAATCACATCCACTGGCTTATGGAGCGCTTTCCAAACGTAGCGCGGCAGTCTATTGATTTAACGCCAGTATTTGACAGCCTGGTAGCAGCTTTTCCCCAAGTGGAAAATGAGGAAGAACGCTTTATGGCACTGGCCAATGCCAGGGCTAGATTACGCATGACGACCCTGTATTACTTTGCCGCTCTAAAGGGTTACTTGGTAACCGGAACAGGAAATCAAGTAGAAGATTTCGGGGTGGGCTTTTTTACCAAATACGGGGACGGAGGTGTAGATATTAGCCCTATTGCGGATCTTGTAAAGACAGAAGTATACGAGCTAGGTGAGACTTTGGGGATTGACCAAGATATTATGGAGGCTGCCCCTACCGATGGACTTTGGGGCGACAATAGAACGGATGAAGACCAAATTGGGGCCTCTTATCCCGAATTAGAATGGGCCATGAAGATGGATTACGAAGGAAAAACCATTAATGACTTGTTCGGTAGAGATAGAGAAGTATTTGCCATATATAAAAAGTACAACACAAACAACAAGCATAAGATGATTCCTATCCCTGTATGTAAGATTGACGGACGCCTAAAGTAACTTTTCAACCCCGCAAAATGGAAGTAAAACGAAAAAACCTTAGAAAAGTTAGGGAGTTAATGAAAAAAGTTAGAATTTTACAGCGCCTAACAGTTACTCTGTCGGCTCTACAGCGTAAGTAATTAAATACAGTATAACAAACAAAACATTAACTCATGACAAAAGTATTAGTAGCAGACAGCCACCCCGCAGTTCGGGTTGGTATTAAAAAAGTACTCGAATCTTCTTCAGATATCGAAGTAATTGCCGACGTTGCCACAACGTCCGAGCTATTTGAAACATTGAAGAAAACTACTCCCGATGTAGTT
>CAYNUR010000203.1:0-2384 GCA_964400435.1 uncultured Candidatus Peribacteria bacterium | reverse complement strand
AATATACTATCAAAAATTCGTTAATGAAATAAAAATAAATGATCCAATCCTAATTAATGATGGATTAATAGAGTTAAAAGCAATTAAAAAGTCGGAAAAAGAATTAGAGTGCAAAGTAAAAATTGGTGGTTTAATCACAAGTAATAAAGGAGTAAATCTTCCAAAAACAAAAATTTCACTAAACTCACTTACTGAAAAAGATCTTAAAGATCTAAAGTGGGGTTTGAAAAACAATGTAGATTACATTGCAATTTCATTTGTTAGAAGAGTTTCAGACATAAAAACCCTCAGAAAAATAATTCAAAAAAATAAAAGCAAAGCGAAAATAATTTCAAAAATAGAAACAAACGAAGCAGTTAAAAACTTAAAAGAAATCATCCAAGAAAGTGATGCAATAATGGTTGCTAGAGGAGATTTAGGAATTGAAGTAGAAGCGGAAAAAGTGCCAATTATTCAAAAACGACTCATCCAACTTGCTAACAAATTCGGAAAACCTGTAATAACCGCAACACAAGTTCTTCAATCAATGATTGATCAATCTAGGGCAACAAGAGCTGAAATTTCAGATGCGGCAAATGCAATTTTTGATCATACAGATGCAATAATGCTTTCAAATGAAAGTGCCGTTGGAAAATATCCTCACAAAGCAGTTCAGACTTTAAAAAAAGTCGCACTTACAGTCGAAGAAGAGTTGGAAAAACACGAAGAAATTCAAGAATTAATTGATTATCAAAGAATTATGGCTTGTATTGATCCAGTAGCAAGAAATGCCTGTGAACTATCAATCGATACAAATGCAAAACTAATTTGCGTCTACACAACTGATGGTTTTACTGCAAAAGAAATAGCAAAACATCGACTATACACACCAATAATTGTTCTTACACCAGACGAAACAATAGCTAGACAATTAACACTGGTTTGGGGACTAAATAAAATCTATACTGAAAAAGTAACTGGAAAATGCACAGACCAAACAGAAAAACTCATCCAATTTCTAAAAAAAGAAAAGCTCATAAAAAAGAATGAAACCGCAGTTATTCTTTGTGCAAACAATAAAAAAGAAAAACTAATATCAACTTATACCGAATAAATGAAAATAATAGGAATTGATCCTGGAACAGCAATCACAGGATATTGCATACTAGAGAATAAAAACAATCAATTTAACTTGATGGACTACGGATGTATCAGAACTGCAGCTGGATTACAACAAGGTGAAAGATTAAATCAAATAGCAAAAGATATCTCAACTTTAATTAAAAAATGGCAACCTGATAAAGCTTCAGTAGAAAAACTATATTTTCAAACTAATGTAAAAACCGCAATTAGTGTTGCCCAAGCCCGTGGCGTAATTCTTCAAAAGTTAACCGAAAATGGAATAAGCCAAAGTGAATATACTCCCCTACAGATAAAATCTGCAGTCTGTGGATATGGAAAAGCTGATAAAAAAATGGTTCAAGATATGGTAAGAAGAATTTTAAAACTTGAAAAAACACCACAACCTGATGATGCAGCCGATGCTATTGCTGCAGCAATTTGTTTAGCTAACTCAATGGAAATATAATGAGAGGATTTTTATTTATAATTTGGACGATAATATTAGCAGGAATAATATTCCTAGCAATTCACTTTTTTGGAGCTGATGATCAATTTCTAAACAATACCCCAGAAGTCGATACAACAAACTTAATTGAAGAAGAAGATAACGATGACGAGGAAGAACAACAAATTCAAATTCCACGAGGAACTACCAATATTCAAACTCCAGAAAATATTGAGCGAACAAATGAAGAAACCGATAATGAAAATAACTCTTCAAATTCAAACGATTCTGAAAATTCTCAAACTTACACAGAGTACTTAAATAGTGGAGATCAATATTTTGAAGATTTAGATTATGAAAACGCAATTCTAGAATACGAACAGGCTTCTAAAATAAATCCAAATTCTAAAGATGCTTTAACAAAACTAGCTGAAACTTACTTAAAGAATAACCAACCAGATCAAGCTGAAGACATTTATACTCAGCTCCTACAAATTGACACTAGTCTTTTAAGTGCAAAAATTGGACTTGTACGAAGTTATTTAAATCAAAGAGAATTCCAAAAAGCACAACAAGTTGTTGCACAATTGCCAAAATCAGATTTCAACGTAAAGTATTACACTGGTATAACATTGTTAGCATTAGGTGACTACGAAGGTGCAGAAAACATACTCAGAGAAATTCTAGCCGAAAATTCACAAGCTAACGAAAACTTAAAATCAAGAGCTCAACATCTATTAACACAATTTAATACATATAGACTTTATCAAGATGAGGAATTTATCTTCCAACAAACATTACTTGCTAAAGCCTTAGTCGATCTTGAAGAATATGAAGT
>CAYNUR010000202.1:554-2391 GCA_964400435.1 uncultured Candidatus Peribacteria bacterium | reverse complement strand
CTCAATGCATTGACAAAAATATAAAAAAAGTTAAAATAAAAAGCTAAAATTAAACCAAATTGTGGAACAAGAAAAACCAATTCAATCAGCACAAACACTAGTAAAAGCTCTTAGTGAAAAGAAAGACACAGTTGTTGATGGACTTGTTAACATTACAAAGGGCCTTTTTAATAGATTTAAAAAGCTGATCAACTACGACTATGAAGATCAACCAAATCCTAAAGAACAAAAATGGTTTAAAACACCTATTGATTTAATTCGAGATGCTTCAAATGCTACAATTCTGAATATTTTCAGACGTGGAGCAACTCTTTTAGAGAATAGTTCAGAAACACTGAATGCAGCCTATAGAGGATTTAGCAGACCATTTTTACATCCAATAGATACATTCCAAAATTTCGGGAAATATTTCGCAAATTATCCAAGAATAATTACCGCTGGAACTAAAACATTAGTAAACGCCGTGTTAGCACCAACAAAAGTAATATATGAAGGCATCGATAGCGGAATCAGAAAGCCATTAAACAGACTAGAAAGCAATATTGGTTGGATTCCAGCAATAGGAACCCCCACATTTATGATGATAAACAAGACCGGTGAAGGATTAACGACATTAAGTAAAGCCCCTAAAGACATTGGAGCCTTGATTAGTCAAACAGCTGAAAATATAGATGCAACAATTAGCCGTAAACAGTTTAACTAGTTTGAGTAAAGCTCTCATGCTAATATCAGCACATGTTTGAATTTGAAACAAAAAATAAATCCAGTAAAAGCTCTGCAAGAACTGGACTTTTAAAAACACCGCATGGAGAAATTCATACTCCAATTTTTATGCCTGTTGGCACAAAAGCAACTGTAAAAACTCTATCAAATAGAGAGCTAAAAGAAATTGGATCTGAAATAATTCTTGCAAATACATACCACCTATTTTTAAGACCAGGAGAAGAATTAATAAAAAAAATGGGCGGACTTCACAAATGGATGAACTGGAATAGGCCAATACTTACAGACTCAGGTGGATTCCAAGTTTTTTCACTTGCGCAAAGCAAAGTAAAAAATCCAAAAAACGGCATAAAAGCTCAAGTAAAAATTGACGAAAACGGAGTTCATTTCAAATCTCATCTCGACGGAAAAAAACACTATCTCACACCTGAACGCGCCATAGAAATTCAACATAATCTTGGCGCTGACATAATCATGGCCTTTGATGAATGCGCACCAGCTGACAGTAGTGAAAAATACTTTAAAGAAGCAATGAATAGAACACATAACTGGCTTCTAAGATGTAAAGAAAAACATGAAGAACTCCTAAAAAAACAGGAACACGAACAAGCTTTATTCGGAATAGTTCAAGGTGGCTTATATAAAAACTTAAGAATAGAATCAGCAAAATTTATCAATAGTTTAAATTTACCCGGGAATGCAATTGGTGGCTTATCAGTAGGAGAAAGTAGAGAAGAAATGTATGAAATGATTGAAAAAACAGTCCCCCATCTATCAAAAGAAAAGCCAATATACTTAATGGGAGTAGGTACACCAAAAGATATTTTTGAAGCTGTAGAAAGAGGCATCGACATGTTTGACTGCGTACATCCAACAAGAATGGCAAGACATGGAGCATTCTGGAATCAAGAAGGAAGACATAGTATAACTAACGAAAAATTCAAATTTGATCAGTCACCACTAGACCTAAATTGCCAATGCTTTACCTGCAAAACTCACAGTAGAAGTTATTTACGACACCTCGCTTTTGAAAGAGAAATATTAGGCGCAAGATTGATGACTATTCATAATCTACACTTTTTGTTAAACTTGATGTCACAAATCAGGTCAGCAA
>CAYNUR010000202.1:0-544 GCA_964400435.1 uncultured Candidatus Peribacteria bacterium | reverse complement strand
GACAAGTTCGAAAAATTTAAAAAAGACTTTTTTATAAAATATGATCTCTCATCTAAACGGAAAAATAATTAGAAAAACAGAAAAATCTCTAATAGTTCAAGTTAACCAAATCGGCTATTTAGTTTCATGCAGTTCAAATCTATTAAACACAATTGAAGAAAATAACGAAATTGAACTTTTTATTCACAGTCACATCCGTGAAGATGCTTTTGATCTATATGGATTTGAAAACTTCAAGCAACTGGACTTTTTCAAAACATTATTGAATATTAATGGAATTGGACCAAAAGTTGGACTCGAAATCATGAATATTCCAACTGATAAGTTCAAACTTGCGATATTAAGCGAAGATGACAAGTTTATAAGCAAAACACCGGGCATAGGCAAAAAAACAGCTCAGAGGATCATTTTAGAACTCAAAAATAAAATAAGTCCAGAAGAATTAGACATACGAGGACATAAAAACCTATCTAGTCAAAATATTGATGAAGACATCATCGATGCACTACAAAATCTTGGTTATAGTAAAAATCAAGTTTTAAAA
>CAYNUR010000201.1:0-2464 GCA_964400435.1 uncultured Candidatus Peribacteria bacterium | reverse complement strand
GAATAAATATGAAGGTAAGAATTAGGACAAAATTATTGTTAGCGATTTCATTCTTAATTTTAGTGCTGTTTTCAATCGCCGCATATTTGTTTATTACGGAAAAAAGGACAGAGCTTGCTGATGATATTTATTTAAATACACTTTCTTTTTCGAGGTTAACTTCTGATGATATCGCGAATTTTTATGATTTATATTTGGAGCAGAATAGTTTTGTATATTTTAATCGAGAGATTCAGTCAGTCTTTGAAAAGAATCCTGATATTGATTTGATTCAAGTGATAACTTTTTCAGGTGAGATTTTATATGATTCAAATGAAGATACGGATAAAAAATATGAAGGTCCGGATCGATTGGTTCAAGACGAGGATTTTATTGAGCAGATTCAGTCAGAAAATATTTCGTTTAAAACTATGGAAGGCGAAGTGAAATATATTAAAATTGATGAGAATGGTGTGGATAGTTATGTTGATAAGAATGAAAAGGTGATAGGGGAGTTGGAGTCTGGGACTTTGATTGAATATTTTGTTGTTCCTGCGACTGAGAGATATGCAATTTTTTATTCCATTGATTATGAGAATTTGAATGCAAGAGTTGAGAGAATGATGATGAGGATATTGTATTTGGCTGCTTTCGGAGTGATGCTCGGGATTATCTTTTCTTATATTTTGTCGAGGAATTTAACTAGACCAGTTGGAAAGTTGGTGAAAGGTGTGGAGGGAATTGCGAAAGGGGATTTGAAGACACGTGTTCAAGTGAAAAGCCATGATGAATTAAGGTTTTTGGGAGATGCTTTTAATCGAATGGCGATTGATCTTGAAGCGAGTATTGATGCGAAAATGTATCAAGAAAGGGTTGGAAAAGAATTAGAATTGGCGAGGGAGATTCAGAAAAATTTAATTCCTGATGTGATTCCGCAAATTGCTGGATTGGATTTAGCTGCTGATATTCGTCCTGCTGGTGCTATTGGTGGTGATATGTATGATTTCTTGCCTGTTGATGAGAATAAATTGATGTTTTATTTAGGAGATGTGACGGGTCATGGTGTGCCGGCTGGGATTGTGAGTTCGATTGCAAGTGCGTTGTTTTATGGTTATTCAGTTGAGGATAATTTGCAGAGGATTATGGTGAATGTGAATCGTGTGATGAAGGCAAAAACGATGCCGAATATTTTTATGACTTTGTGTCTGATGCATTGGAATGCTTTGACGAATGAATTTGCTTATGTGAATGCTGGTCATGAACAAATTGTTCATTATAAAAAAGCGGAAAATAAAATTGAATTATTTCCGGCTGGCGGAATTGCCTTAGGTATGTTGCCTGATGTTTCTAATCATTTACATTGTGAAATGGCAACTTTGAATCCGGGTGATTTTATTGTGATTTATAGTGATGGAATTCCAGAAGCTTGGAGAACTGAAACCGAGAACTTGGGTATGGATGGATTTATTGAAATTGTTGGAAAATATGCTGCTGCTCAGAGTGCTGAGGAGATTAAGAATGGGATTTTGACTGAGGTTGATGCTTATCGGGCAGGGTTTGAACAAAAGGACGATATTACTATTATCGTTGTTAAGAAACTTTAAAATTGCTATATGCAGCACACTGCTGCGTCAGCTTCTCGTCGCTTAATCGCTGAACTTTTAGTGCAGCTCAATCGTCTCCTCGTGCGCTTCCTTGCATTGCACTACATCTAGCAATTTTTGGGTTTGGGCTAGTTACTCTTCTTGAACCTTAACTAGAAGTTTATTTTCTTCTTTTTCGAAAATTATTGTGATTTTTTCACGAAATACTACCCATCTTTTATCAACGGTGTTGGAATATGGTGAATCATAGTCTGGTTCGTCGTCTCCTTCTACAGTTGCTACTAAGTCCTCATCTTTCATTCCATCGTGGTAGTAGTAGATTTCTTTGTTATTATGGTCGTGATTTTTGAAAGTTTCACAACTGATTTTGTAATTGTGATTTAGTATTTTTATTTGTTTTGATTCTCCGGGTGAAAGATAGAATTTCAAGTTGAAAATTGGATTAAAGTTAAGATTTTGTTATTGCTACCAAGTCTATTTTCTAAAGAATTTATTTTTAATGAACCAAAGAACTCCAATAATTGAAAAGTAATATCCAAAAAATAAGGAGTAGATTTGTGCATTAAGCCCACATTTGGGATCATCTACAAAATGACAAGCGACTTTTCTGGCAAAATGAAAGAAGTAAATAAAGAAAAATATTCCCAGGATAATTGAGATTACTCCTGGAGTGTACCATTTTTTCTTTTTGGTTAATCTATAGATTAAATAGGGCGAAAGTAGAATGATTAGTGTCAGAAAGTTTTGAATGGTTTCGTAGTTCATGAGGTTTTCTTGAAGTTGTTTCTTGATTTAGTTTTTATGATTTTTTTCATTAGGCTCTTTAAGAGCATTAGTATGTTAAATAATTTTATGTTTCTTTGATTGATTTATATATTCTT